>NZ_JAUBOZ010000056.1:0-50586 GCF_036700475.1 Microcoleus sp. T2B6
ATTTATTCAAGCCACTTTTAGCTGACTGACCGTTCGGCAAATAAACCAAATTACCATTTTCAACATCAGTCTTGGGCTTGGCACGTCTAGTTAAATTTTTGACACTCAAGTCTTCAACAACTAAAACCTCACATTTACCGAATAGCTCATGTGCAGTTTTAAACTGAAAATCTAATCTAGCTCTAGCTACAAACTGATGGAGTTTGGAAATCTTGTCCTTGATAATCTTCCCAGGCTTAGAACCCTTGACTCTATTAGCTAAGTTCGCTTGAAGTTTTGCCAATTTCTGGGCAGACTTCCTCAAAAAGCTAGGATTCTCAACTCTCTCGCCATTGGAAAGATAGACGTAATTAGTGATTCCCCGATCGATGCCAACAGTATTTTCGACCGTCGGTTGAATTTCTGCAACCGTTACGGGAACTGTTTTATCTTCTAGCGTCAGGGAGATATACCACCCATCAGCTTCTCTGATAACTGTTCCCGTCTTAACTGTGAACCTTGTTGGTATTGGACGGTGGAAAACCATAGGTACTTGACCTATTTTTGCGAGGTCAATACAAATCCTATTTTGCTCGTCCTTGACAATATCAAGATTGTCTAGTTGAGGATAAGTGAAAGATTTGTAGTAATGAAGCCCTTTGAATCTGGGCTTGCCTCTACGATTGCCATTTTTATCGGGCGTGGTGAAATTTGAAAAGGAAGTTTCCACTCTGTTGACGACATCTTGCAAAACCTGAGAGTCCAACACTTTATAATCAGGAAATAGCTTTTTTGTGTTTTTCAGGTCAGCCAGTTGTATGGTTTGCCACTGTACATATCCGCCTTCAATGTTCGATAAAACGTCACCTTTCCTGGTCAAAGGATTGCCTGACTCATCCTTTTTTCTACCATCCCTAGTTTGCACTCTCGTCAAAGGAATATTTTGATAAATTTCCTCAATCGGGACTATCGAAACAATCAAGGGGCAGGCGTTGATAGGTGTTCTCGTGGCTGACCACCACCTAAATCTATCGCCAAGTCGGTAGTTGTACTGCCGACGACAGAGCTCTAGGTGAGCCACCATCGTTGTTAGTTGGGCTTTTGTGGGTTTGAGGCGGTATTTGTAAGTGAGTTGCATTTTTTAACTTTCTTTTTTCGACCTTTGCATAGTATAGTTTGTGTATGTCCAAAATGCCACACCAAAGATTACCCTTTCAACACTTAGGAAGTACATCGAAAATCAAGATACTTCCCAAGATTAATTCATAGTGGCTAAGTCTAATTGTCGGTTTCCGTCCCTCCACCCGACGCTTCTTTCCATCACGCGGGCGTAATTTATTCGGGGTACTTCGCGCAGCGCTCAGATGTGTCCCCTCTAAATATACCGAGGGACTTCCCGGCTGGTAGTTAAAACAAATTGAAAAATTTATATTTTTTCCCAAATATCCTTGACTTATTTTTTTATATGTGATAAGGGATATTTTTAAACTCTTGTCGATTTGCCACTCCCGGAGAGTCAACCCTGTAAGTGTTGGGGAGCAGTTAATAGTTTACCTGGAATTTTCAGGCAGGGACGATCGCCCGATCGGTAGACTTTCACATCTCGGAGGCGGGGTTTGCCCACAAAGTCCGTGAATTTGGGCAATACGCTCAAACAGCGAAGGATGCTTAACTCGGTATTGAGGAATCTAAAGCTAAAGGACTCAGCATGGCGACAGCAGCAAGCAATATCTGCCATGCTCAAGGCATCGCCTACGAAACTAGCACCATCCTACCAGCGAGTAACCCATAAATGGAGTAAGTCGGAGCGAAACACGACATTCCCAATAAAGTTCACTTTTGCAACTCCTCTGTAGTCGCGTCCTTTAGTTTGTGGGAGCTAGTCCCAACCAAGTGGAGCGTAGTAAGGTAGGAATTTTTAGGCAGTTTACCCTGGCCTAATACAATCAAAGTGGCAGTCGCTAACACCGTTCTAGTTTGATTGCACACCTCAAGTATTACTACTTAAGGCTTTTAAGATTGAGCTCCGCCTCTGGGATGTTGCGCTGGATTGCTTTTAACGCTACATTGCGGGCGGCATTTAATCCAGAATGAGTTTTGTAACCATTAACAGTTGCCACTAATGCCGCCCCAGATTGATAGTCCTCAAATTCAAGTGGGCTAGCAGGAAATTTAACTCCTCTCCAAAGTGGATCTCCCCACGGACTAAGACGGCTCGTGTTCATCGGACTAACACGAGTTGTCAATATGGCATAATCTTGATACGCAATCCGCTTGACTTGTTCAAAAACCTTTCCCTTGAGCCAGTAAGCGCGTTTTTGATTTGACCGCCTAGAAAATTTACCTTTTTTGGGGCGAAGATTACCCAGGTGTTCAAAACTAATTACATCCGCTTTCCAGTGCTTCGCGAATTCAACAAGCCTCCTTGAAACAACCCTAGAAAAGTCAATTTCTCTAGCCGTTATTGAGTCCCATTTTGATTTAGCAAAACCGCGACTCACTATTTTGGATTTTCTCATCTTGATTGCAATTCTTCCTAGATCCCGCTTCCTACGAGCTATATGACGCGACTGGTTGATAAAGTGTCTAGCGATCTCAGTCGTTTCGCCTCTGTCGTTGGTTTCTAGAACGGTTGCAATGATGATAAACTTGTCGATATCCATATCAACTCCGCAGGTTCTAAATGCGGATTTAGACATGAGTCCCTTGATACCTCCCGTTGCAGGAACATACTTTTCTAGTGGAAAAACGATCCACAAAGAACCGTTTTGTACCTGAATCCTGGGAGAACCTTTTACCCATTCCGCTGAGATATGAGGGCATTGGTATTGATGTTTAACCCACTTCCACGCATCTCCAGCTCGCATCTTCAAAACAATGGAAAAGCCATCATCCTCTTTCCACATCCCTGAATCGTACTGCGGGTTGAACCGGAACGCTCTAGGATGGATAGGAGGTTTATGATGCCTCATCCGCTTCGGCCGATTTAACCATTTTTGGTAGGTAGAATTCCAACTTTCGTAAGCGCCGATGGCTTGTCGAATTGCAGCTCTTTTCAATGGGGAAGGGAAACCATTGATAAACTGATGACCAGCAGTCAGTAGTTCGTAGTATCGCCAACCACCATTAGATTGAACGGGAATACTAACGCCTTGAGGATTTTCGGCAATTAACAGGAAATAAAAATGCACTATTTCGTTGTAAGCATCCTTGGTTTCCTGCATATCAAACTTTGAGCGAATCAATTTCGCTTTAACTGATTTTGTTGCGATTGAATATCCTTTTTGGCGTTTGAGCATTTTAGACTGATACTCCTATACACTCCGATTCGTCAATGGGTTCCGCAGATTTTTCGTTAGTCGTTATTTCTTCTTTACTGATCGGGTCTTTGTAACGCCTCAGAAAATAAAGGCGGCTACTAAAGCAGTGCATGACGCTCATAAAGTCCTGCATCAATTCAGCGTGAGGGGATAGGTCGGTTTTGCCTAAAACAGTTATTTTGCAGCCATTTTGAGAGCAGTACCATTCCACAAATTCAAATCCAAATCGGCACAGACGATCTTTGTGAGCGACAACAATTTCAGATATTTCTCCGTGTCCAACTCGCTCCATCAATTTAATGAATTTCTTGCGCTTAAAATTCATCCCAGAGCCGATCTCTCGAATTAAGTTGCCTTGCCGATTAGCTTTGAGGGCTGTAGCTTGAGACTCTAAATCGTTTTTCTGCCAATGAGTTGAGACGAGCGGCATAAATGATTACCAATCCGGTAGTTTCCTGCAAGCCTGATTTCCCGACAATACTGGACTCTAGGTAGCGGCGATGACCTCCTTTGGAGCGGATGTATTCGATTTTGCCGTCATCCGCCCAATCTGCTAATGTTTTAGGGTGGTAGCCGTATTTTTCCTGTGCTTGAGCTGGGGACAGATACATTACTAGAACAATCTAATATAGAGAATCACTCCAGTATACTCCAATATTCCGTTTTCTAGTAATTAGACGGTGCAATAGGTTTAAAGCAGCACTCAGGCGCAACTGGAGCGAGTTTTGCCGACGCCTGGTTAATACCGCAGTGGCGCGAGGCCAATTGAATCACTAAACTGGCTCAAAACAGACGGGTCGATTTGCTTGCCCGCAGCGGCGCGAAACTCGCAGTAAACACATCGAGTAGCAATGTCGATGCTTTCATCGAGCCTGTATTCGATCATCGAAGCCTCAGCTTACTTTCCTCTCGTCTGCGGGCAACAGTGGCGGGGAAGGAAAACGAGACTCGATCGTGCAAAATTTTCGTCGCGTCTGCGCTCGCCTCCGGTTGACCAAGAATTTCAAAGGTGGTACCCGCCACGTGATTTATCCGTGGAATCAATCCAAAATCGAAAATCGAAAATCAGAAGAGCCCCCGCATTTATCCGTGGGGTCGCCTCTAAAATCTAAAATCTAAAATCTAAAATCGATTGACCTTCGAGTTGAGGCAGCAGCACGGGCACTGTCTTCAAACCTCTCGTCAGAGACTTGAGTTTCAAAACCGGCAGCCCGGGAGTCAAGTTTTCCACTTCAAAGGGGATGCCCTTGTAACCCAGCGCTAAGCGGACTTTGCTGCAGTAAGGGGATGTACGGAACAGTAGTAAAAGCATCAGACTACAACTAACACCCAACTTGAGACCTAGACCTCTGAGATGAAAAAATGCGAGGAGCGAACGATTTTTCACCTGGAGGCTAGGCTCGTTGGGCCAACACTCTCGGATCGCCCTAGTTAGGGAGACTTTTTAGGAGAAGGGGCAGGGGTAGTAGTTGCACCAGTCCCAGGAGTGGACTTTGGAGATGCAGAAGAAGCAGGGGGAGTAGTAGTAGTGCCAGTGCCACCAGTGCCGCCCGGAGAGGGGCTAGGGGAGCTGGGGGTGGTGGTATCTCCTCCGCAGGCGCCGAGGGCTACTGCCAAGCCCACGACCAAAGTCAAACGAATTAATCCCTTGTTCATAAAAACTCCTTAACATTGAAAACCCATCGCAAGGAAGGGAATAGTGTACTTGAGAAACAATGCTGGCACGAATAGCTCAACGATTCGCTCGTTGATTACAATACTGCATTTATTAATAAATTTCACATAGATTATCGCTAACCAGCAAAGATTTCTTTTTTTTGGCAAATCCTGAAGTCAAAGAGACCAGTGGTAGGATGGGTTGGTTGGCTTGTGAGGTATCCTTGGTAAGGATAACCGATCGAACCCAGATTGCCACAACTGGCGCTCGCCCTTGAAAAAAAACTCTTAAGCTCAATCAAGCTGAAGCTACCCCACTTTACGTATTGGTGAACTCTATGACCGCTGCTATCAGATCCCCCGATTCTCCCCGCTCCCGATCGACCCGCAAGCCCGCTGCTGGCCCAGCCAAAAGCAAAGTTACTTCTATTGCCAGAGCTAGGCGGGCGAAGACAGGGCCGGTATTGCCCAACTACTCGCCAGCCGAAGAACAGGCTATTGCTCGATCGTCCGCATCGGTGCTGAAAGTCCTGCCCAATCGCCAGCAGCAGCCAGTGTGGTTGCGATCGCTCCTGCAGGCACAGCGCGCCTCCTCAGTGGTAGCAGTTATGCTTTTGGGCGGTGCTCTGAGTCTCTACGGCTTGACAGTTTACGGCGAGCAGCGCTGGAGTCAGGAGTATCAAAAATTGGAAACTCTGCGTCTCCGGGAACAGCAATTGAGTGCTTCTAGCGAAGTATTGAAACACCAACTTGCTAAAGAAGCCCAAAATCCCGAAACCGGTTTGGCTCGGCAGAATCCTGGGGACACGATTTTCTTGCAGCCGGCCCCTGAAACCCGATCGCCCGTTGCGGCACCAAATTCTGAGCCCGCTCTCAAGAAGGGAGGCGGTGTGGAAACACCGCTGGGCTATTAAACCTGTGTCAAAGCGGAGAGCGCCCTCCGGGCCTGAGTGTCCGAGGGCCTGAGAATTGGAGGATATAATTTCCTTTTTGGCTTTTTTGCAAGTCGCGATCGATTTTCTGCTTGCAACCGGAAGTTAAAAGTTAAAAATAATTAACACCACTTCAAAAAACAGAAGGCAACTGTAGGTGTGATCCAAACCCTGATACGGATTGCCAATTCCCAAGTCGTGAATTTTCTCTTTTAACATTTAAGTTATAAATTCTAAATTCTAAAACGCTCTAACTTGCTATTGAATTTTTAATGCCATGAGCTACGACCCCCGTTTTGACCGCTACAGATCGCCGAATTTCAAACGCACAAAACAGGCGGGCGATTCCCTACGGGATAGCTTCGCCGCGCGTACTGGGTGGGAAAAACCAGCCAAACCTAGAGCTTCGGGCAGTTTCGGCCGATCGCCACAACAGACGGCTGCATCTTGGGGGCGACCGGTGGAGCGTTTAAAGCGCAGCAAGTTCCGTTTGTGGGCCGTGTGGGCGGTGTTGATGCTGGGGGGGCTGGGGCTGGCTGTGAATTTGTTTTATTTGCAGGTGACGCGAGCTCCGGCGCTGCGTAAACAGGCTCTTCAGCAGCAAACTCTCAAAACGAAGCCGTTTGTGCCCAGACGCCCGATAGTTGACCGCGCAGGGAATGTTTTGGCGATCGACAGACAGGTGTACACGCTCTACGCTCACCCGAAGTTGTTTAACCACTCGAAGGCGGAAATTGCTGCTAAATTGGCTCCGATGTTGGCGATCGAACTGACTCCGGGCACTACGTCGGAAACTGAACTGATACGCAGGTTTAATCTTGCTGAAAGCGGTATTACAATTGCGGACTCTCTGCCTCAAGAGGTTGCCGATCGCGTCGCTGGGATGCAAATTAAAGAGAGTCTGGTCGATGGCTTGGAGTTGCTGCGGCAGCAGCAGCGTTTTTACCCGCAGCAGGAGTTGGCGGCTGATATCCTCGGTTATGTGGACGGGGAACGGAAGGGACAAGCCGGGGTGGAATACAGCCAGCAGAATTTGTTGGAACGATCAATGCCGTCGATTCAGTTTAGCAGGTCGAGCAATGGGAATTGGGTTCCCGATCGGCTGACGGCGGGATTTGTGCAGCTTGATGACTTGAAATTGCAATTGACGATCGACAGTCGCTTGCAGCGGGCTGCGCGAGTTGCTCTCAAGGAAAAAATGAAGCAACACAATGCGAAGCGGGGCACAGTGATTGTGATGGATGCCCGTAACGGGGAATTGCTGTCAGTGGTAGCGGAACCTTCTTATGACCCGAATCAATATTTTAATTTCGATTTGTCGCGCTATAAAAATTGGGCTGTCACTGATGTTTATGAGCCTGGTTCGACTTTTAAAGCGATTAATGTGGCGATCGCTCTGGAAGCGGGTGCGGTGAAACCTAATAGTGTGTTTAACGATGAAGGTCGGATTTACATGAATCCCTGGACTATCCAAAATTCTGATTACCAAAGAGCAGGCGCGCGCGGCCCTTCGACTGTTACTGAGATTTTGAAACATTCTAGTAATGTGGGGATGGTGCACATCATGAGAACCATGAAACCTTCTCTTTACTATCAAGCTTTAGAAAAACTCGGACTCGGACAAACTGCGGGAACAGATTTGCCTTTTGAAGTAAGCAGCCAGCTTAAAAATCGAGAGCAATTTATTAATTCTCCTGTGGAAGTTGCTACTACTGCTTTTGGTCAGGGTTTTTCGATAACTCCGATGCAGTTGGTGCAGCTTAACGGCGCTTTGGCTAATGGTGGCAAGTTGGTGACTCCTCACGTTGTGCGGGGACTTTTTGATAGGGAAGGTGAAGCTTATTGGAAGCTTCCCAGACCGGTTCCGAAGCAGGTTTTTTCGCCGAAAACCACTAAGCAGGTGTTAGAAATGATGGAAACTGTGGTTGATGGTGGTACGGGGAAAGCTGCACAAATTCCTGGGTATCGGATTGCTGGAAAAACGGGCACGGCTCAAAAAGCTAATGCTGGTGGGGGTTATTCTAACAAGGCGATTATTACTAGCTTTGTGGGGATAATGCCTGTGGAGGCTCCTCGGTATGTGGTGCTGGCGGTGATTGATGAGCCGAAGGAGGGTTCTTCGGGGGGTACGGTGGCGGCGCCGATTGTGGAGTCGGTGATGGAGGCGCTGATTTCTATTGAGAAGATTGCGCCGAGTAAGAAGTAGTTGATTATATCTGATATCAAATCCGTTAGCATCGGAATAGTAAATCCGAGTTCACTGTTGACTGTTCACTGTTGACTGTTCACTGTCAACCGTCAACCATTGGTAACAAGTTAAGCTAAGAAAGGATTTGTCAATCAGCAATTATACTCAACATTTACTCGGATTTTGGGCATAAAACTGAGATTTGGGCGGTTTAGGAATCATGCCGAGGGTGATATTTATACCTACTTTCTCTCAAATCGTGAATTTTCCACTCCTAAAAAAGCAGTTTTTTGAGTAATATTACTGATTGACAAATGCAATTAAGTCTTAACTTGTCACCAATGACCGTCAACCGTCACCCGTCAACCGTCAACATCATAAGGAGTGTAACCGGAAATGATATGAGATGTTGCGTCAGGAATTGACGCTCGAATTTGACGCTCGAAAACACGGCTATTGAGGACACGGCAATGCCGTTTCCCTACCCCCAACATAATTCATCGCCCTGTCAGTAACAATATCTTTTGTTTTCGTTGGGTTTTAATTGTCTTTGGGAGGTGCGTTTATGTCCTAAAAGAGTGGAGATGATGATGCAGCGTTGGCTCTTTCTTAAGTTGGGATGATATAGTGTTAGGGTTCCTTTGGCTCTTATACTCGTTAGCGTGCAGTCGTGGTCGCTTCGAGATACGGGGCAACCTCGATGGTTGAACATGACTCGCCGGATTGTGCCGTTTGTTTTTTGCTCGTTGTTTTCATTTACTTGGAGCACTGTTGTTTCATTTGTATCTATTTGAATTTGCGGTTCTAGGTTTTTCCATTGACTGGCTGGTACTTTGCCTGGGGGAATGTCGGCTGGGTGAACGGCTATTTGTACATTTTCTCCTACTTGTTTGAAGCTGGCTTGCCATGAAATTTTGGATCGTTTGGCGTTGCTGTGTGCAAGTTCCATTGCCCAATAAGCTCGATCGAGCGATACCTTTAAACGGTGGTTGTTGATAAACATTAGCCAAGAGGGGGCGACGATCGCACTAAATATTCCTATGATTAAAATAATTATCAATAGCTCAATCATGGTAAAACCTGGGGCAGGTGTAGTGGCTCTGCCTTTTAGCATTTTATTTATTGACACGTAGATGCACTCCCTGATATTTAGCTGGCCCAAAAAACAGCTAGGAGGAGCTATTTTTTATTGGGTATATTTTAACTTTGGGTTTGGCTAGTGTGTAGATCGGTATTTACTGAAAATTTATGCGACTTTAAAAAAAACTGCGGGTAAGAAAACGGCAGTCAAGAAACGGTAGTGCGGTTTCCCTACAGCAATTTTGTCGATCGCCCGATCGCACCAGAGCGCGAAGCTATAGCAGGAGGCAGGAGGTAGAAGGCAGGAGGCAGGAGGCAGACGTAATCAGAGCAAGGGTTTCAGCAATCGATCTCCTCCGGCGCCGCCAAGGCGGTTGCTATATGTAGGGAGCATCTCAATGAAAGCAGCCAAGGTAGAAGTTGGAGTTTTTAGGCAGGAGGTAGAAGGCAGGAGGCAGAAGGAAAGCTCTCCTGAGTTTATGGCGTAAAATATAGCAATCAATACAGTGATAGTGATGAATTTTAATTTAGGGCTTGCTGAATAAGTTAAGAAAAATCGCGTAGGCGTAGCCAGCCGTAGGCATCGCACTTGATTGGCAATTCAAGCTCGGGGAGACATAACTTTTTGTTGACTATAACTTGCCCAGTTATAGCTTTTAATAATCATTAAACCATAAATAGGTGTGATTTTCGGTTTGTGACATAAAAACGCACAAAAAACCCGTCTTAACCAGGTAGAAAGGTTAATTACTAAAAAAGTTTGGGCAATGGCTGTTTCCGAAGTATTATCAAGTTTTGTCATCACCCGATTCAGGCTAAATCTTCTTTTTCGCAAGTCCCAAATTTGCCCTCAATCGCATTTCTAATTCTCTCATCTTCTGAGGCTTGTTTCTTTGTTTCCTTACTGACATTTGCTGGTGGCCTTCCTAAAGGGGGGCCACTAATTCTAATTCCTCTTTCTTTACACCAAGCTCGATTTTCTCGCGCTTCGATAAATGCGATCTGCGTGGACTGATTCTGGATAGTATCCTGTGTAAATTTTAAATGCTTCAAATGAGTGCTTTTAAGTCTCCTGATTCATTAAAGTTATCCCAACTTATCCGGTCTAAAAATACATATCCTTCAAAGCAACTCGCTGACAGTTTGGCTCCAAACTCTACAGGTTTCCCTGCTTTCCCTCTGACAATGGGACGGATGTGGGGTTGGCTTAAACTTACTATTCTGTCCGATATACTCGGTTTTTTATTTTCAAATAACCAAAGTTGTTGCCGATAGACTTCTGTGAGAACTAGCAAGGTTTTATATTGCTTCTTGGTCAGACTTTGTAGGGTGGCATCTGAGTCGATTAGCTGTTCAATATGAGCGAGGTTTCTTTTAATATATTGCAGTTGTTTTTTAAGGGCTTGGATTTTTTTGTTTCGTTTAGGTCGTCGTTGTTTGGCTACTGCTAAGTAGTCTTTCCTGGCTATTTTTCGGTAGGTTATGGGTTTTTTATTAATTTTTACTTTGAGGGACTTATAAAGAATGTCGATGATTTTTTCGGTGTGAATTCTTGCCTTGTTTAATAGTCCTAAGTCTGTGGGATAGCTAATGTCTGCTGGGGCACAGGTGGCATCTATGATTAATTTTCCTTGATTGGTTGATTCATTTTTTGCGTCCGAATCCTTTTTTTTCGGGCGGTTTTGGGGTGGTTTCGCGCATTTTTTCCACCATGCGTTCGTTCACTTTCTTGATTAAGTTTGCACTGATTCGCTGCCGAAAGTGGACTAATAATGATGGATCAAATGGGGGGTCATTACTGTATGTTGATTGACCGATAAAGTATTGCAGGTATGGGTTTTCACGGATCTGTTCTACTGTTTCTATATCGCTAATTAAGAGTTTTTCTTTGATGATTAATGCCCCTAATGCCATCCTAAATGATCTGGCGGGTGCTCCCATTTCGGTGGGGAAATTTTCAGCATAATCTGATTCAAATTCCGACCAAGGAATTAGTTGGGCCATTTTTACCCAACGGTTATCTTCTGACAATCTTCCTTCAAAGGGGAGTTCAAAGTCGGATGGGGGGCTTGGGGCAAGCTCAGCTTTTCTATACACGCTCGCAGGTGGTGATGCACGGGTTTTGACTGATTATACCTGTTTTTCTTGCACCCTTACTACTTTGTTGGTCGGAAAACCCATACACTGTTTACTTTTCTCACTGATTCAGCAAGCCCTAATTTAGACTATCGATTAGACTTGCCTGGAGTCAAGGTAGAAACTTGTACTCAAATTGAGGGAAAAATTTACTTTCGACGCTCCTGTTTTAGCGTCAAAAATAGTTGGTACTCACTGTGAGAATTATACAGAAGAAATTCATCCGAATCTTGCGGAGTTCTGGGCGATCGCGCGATCGGATATAACGATTGCCCGGTTAATTGTAGGGAAACGGCACTGCGGTGTCCTACTTGCGGGTAATATCAAATCTGTTAGCATCGGAATTATTCCTATCTCTCTTCTCGACTTCTGCGTAAATGGGCGTCAATACCTTGTCCGGGGCGGTTAATACATTCTCTTTTTTTAACCGCAGATGATGGCAGATAAACACAGATTAACGCAGATGAATCCAATCGCGTCCGGTTGCACCATCCGTGATTATTGACTTTGACTGGATTTTACTATTCCGATGCTAGACGAGCGGCAATTACTATGAGAATATCATATTATACAATGGTTAGTAAAAACCGCGGGCGAGCTGCTACTTATGCTAAAGTTGTTGCGACTAGAGAACTGGGAATTCTGGTGGTGATGGTGTAGCGCCCGCAGATTCCTGATGTTGAGCAGGTTGCTGATGTGGAAGGGGCGATCGCTTGGTTAATTAAGCAGTTATTAGTTATTAGTTATTAGTTACATCCTTGGGGCGATCGGAATGTGCCAGCTTGCCTCAACTGAGCCTGTAGCAGCCAGACTGCAAGAATTCCTCTCCCCGAAGCGTCTATAACCAACTAAGCTACTATCAGCAGGTGGGGTTAAGGTCGCGGATCTGAGGGGGTGACAACGCTTCTGTCTTTGTGAGAGCGATCGATTTAAACTCTTATCAGTGCAAGGCTGTCCGGTTTTTTGTCACTCCGTCACGAGAATTACTCTAATAACCCTACCCAATCAGGAGACTCAAATATATGCAATACAAAAACGGTATGCCAATTGCCATTATTGGCGCGGGAATATCAGGCATTACGACAGCCAACATTCTAAAGAAAAATGGTTTCCAAGCAGTTGTTTTCGAGAAAGCCGAAAAGATGGGCGGAGTATGGGCAGTTGCATACCCAAACGTACACCTGCAAAATATCAGGGAACAGTATCATTTATCAGATTTTCCCTGGCCATTCAGCCCTGATTTACATCCCACCGGAGAACAAATCCTGAATTATTGGGTGCAAGCGGTCAACCATCTAAAGCTTGATGTGCGGTTAAATCACGAAGTTATCGAACTAAAAGAAACAGAAGATGGCTGGCTATTAAGATATAAAAACCAGGAGGGCGTTCACGAAGAATTATTTGGATACGTCGTTATCTCAGTTGGGCAATATACAGAAGGAAAGTATCAACCTGAATTTCCAGGTATCGAAGATTTCGGCGGGAAAATCATCACTGAACGGGATGTCCACACGCTTGATATATTTGATAATCAACGAGTTGTAATCGTTGGCTTCGGAAAAAGCGCCTTAGACATGGCGACTTTCGCAGCAAAACAAGGCGCACAAGTAAATCATGTATTTCGTACACCGCGCTGGCTTATCCCCGAATGGATTTTGGGCGTACATTTTACCTACGCATTATTCAGCCGCTTTGGAACAGTGATGATGACAAGTTGGGCACATCCAACCGCCATTGAACGTTTCCTGCACAATCGCCTTGGCTTCATTGTTTCAGCTTTTTGGGATTTGATTGCATCCATCTTCCGCTTTCAAGTTCAGCGAAATGTTTCTGGAAAAGGTCAAGAGGCCCAGCGCCGCATCAAAGCTGTACAACCAGACCACAAACTATTGCCTGATTTACGTTCAGCCACAGCGGTTGCGCCTGAAAATTACTATCCGTTTATTGCAGAAGGAAAAATCTCGCCCCACCGTGCAGAATTATCGGGTTTTTCGCCAGAAGCAGTAAAGTTGAAAAATGGTTGCGAGATTCCATGCGATTTAGTCGTTCTATCTTTGGGTTCGCAAACGCCGATTTTTCCATTTTTGCCTGATAAATATCGAAAAATGTTGGAAACCGAACCCGATGGCGTGCAGTTATATCGCCACTTGCTTCATCCTCGCATTCCGGGCATTGCCTTTGCTGGGTTCAATCATGGATATATGCACGTGCCAGCAGTCGAGATCGCCACACAATGGCTGTGTGCTTACTTGCGTGGTGAACTTGAGTTACCTTCCAGCGAAAATATGGAAAAAAGTATTGAATATATCCGCCAGTGGAAACGCGCAAATATTCAATTTGAACCTTCGCGATCCTGTGCGACCAACACTCGCTTCCAACAATATATTGACATCATGCTTAAAGATCTGGGTGTTTCTCCTTATCGAAAATTGCCTAACATTTTCGCTGAGATATTCGGCAGATATCAACCATCAGATTATCTTGGAGTATGGGAAGAATATAATCACAAAAAGAAAAGTCGCTCTACTCCACTACACCCTCTTCCGTTGGATACATGATTGCTTTCCTAGCTTAAGCTGTTACCTTAGCAATGGGCACTGCCTGGGAATACAAATCGCTCGGCTAGGCCTCCAATTCCAATCACCAATGCCCAATTGCCAATTCTCAATCCCAAATTATTTGGATTTTTTCGGACTATTCAAAGAGTTAAGATGATTGTTCATATCCTGCAAATATTTTGATAAAACAGGATACTGTGAAGTTGCTAGTAGTGCATCTTTTTTCTGGGTGACTGTTGTTTCTAATGGCAAAACGCGATAGTTCGTTTTATTGTTCTGAGTATAGCGGTGCACCCAAGTAGGATATGTTTTTACATCTGTAATTTCTGTGGTTTTTTCGGGAAATTTTTTGCGAAGATTTACTTGGAAAATCACGCCTAAGTCTGTATATTTTTTATTCTGACCGGAAATGAAGTTTCCCATTGAATAAATTGCTACAGCTTTGCGGGTTTTCCCATTTTTGCCGGGGAAGTTAAAAATTTTGTAAGGTTGGAGGACGTGGGGATGGCTGCCGAGAATGATGTCTGCACCAGCTTTTAATAGGTTTTCCACTAATTGTTTTTGTTGGGTGTTTGGCTGTCGCTGATATTCGTCGCCAAAATGCAGGGAAATTGCGATAATATCTGCTCCTTGTTTGCGGGCTTTGGCAATGTCTTTGACTATCTTTTTTTCGTCGATTAGGGAAACTAAGTAATCTTTGCCTTTGGGTATGGGAATGCCGTTTGTGCCGTAGGTGTAGGCTAGCTTGGCTAATGAAATGTTGTTTTTGGTGCTGATAAAAGTGCGATCGGCTGCGGCGGCTGATGTGGCTGTTCCTGTTGAGGCAATTTTGCGATCGCTCAGATTGGCGATCGTCCTAATTACCCCTTTTTCTCCACGGTCTAAAGCATGATTGTTCGCAGTTGTCAAGATATTAAATCCAGCTTTTTTAGCCGCATCCGCTAATTGAGCCGGTGCGTTAAATAGCGGATATCCCGTATATCCGCCCGCATCTTCGCCCGCTAAAGGTGTTTCGAGATTTCCGATCACCCAATCGCCTGTTGACAGGATACTTTTAACTGGTGCGAAGAAAGTGTCAAAATTGTATGTTTTATTTTTTGCGTCGTAGCCCGATCGCGTTTGGGTACTGTGCATCATGATGTCGCCGACAGCAATTAGTTTTGCTTCTTTGATTTCAGACTTTGGTTTGGCGGGAACAGGGGCTGCAATTGGCGATGGCGTCCCGCCCCGCAAGCTACGACTTTCTGTAGGCTGTGTGTTGGTTTGTGGCGTTTGGATATTGCAGCCTGCGATCGAAAGCATGGCAATTAGCGAGAGCAACCGACGAAAATCCATGATTTTTGAGAGTTATTTGTCGGCTTATATGGTATCATAACTAATTTAGTTACGAATCAAAAAATGAAAAAAAACTATCTAATTATTGCCTTTATTGTTTTTGTATCAATTACAGCTTTTGGTGTTTTGACTTACGCTCAAACTTCCGGCGATAGACCTTTTGAATTTGCCTTGATTGGCGATTTGCCCTACAGTGCCGAACAGGAAGCACAATTTCCGAGTTTGATTGCAGATATCAATCGATCGCCCGCAGCGTTTGTCGTCCACGACGGCGACATTAAAAACGGTTCTAGTGTCTGCGATGATGCAACTTTTGTCAGCCGCAAGCAGTTATTTGACAATTTTGAGATGCCGTTTATTCTTGCCTATGGTGACAATGAATGGACGGATTGCCACCGTTCAAAAAACGGCAGTTACGATCCAGTAGAAAGACTGGCTAAACTGCGAGAAATATTTAGCAACGGTAATCAAAGTTTGGGAAAGCGCACCTTAACTCTCACCCGTCAAAGCGAAAACCCGCAGTTTGCTAAATTCCGCGAAAATGTTCGCTGGATTTATCATGGAGTTGTGTTTTTCGCGATTAATATGCCGGGAAGCAACAACAATTTTGGCCGCACTCCCGAAGCAGATGCAGAATATGCCGATCGCAATTGGGCTAACTTAGCCTGGATCAAAGAATGTTTTGTTTTAGCCAAACGCAGCAACAGCAAAGGAATTGTGTTAGTTGCACAGGCAAATCCGGGATTTGAACTCGATCCGACCGACAAAAGAAGAAGCGGCTACAACGATTTTATCGCAACTCTGGAAACAGAAACAGGCAATTTCCCAGGGCAGGTTGTATTCGTCCACGGCGATACTCACTATTTCCGCATCGATAAACCTTTACCCTATTTTACCGATGAGACTCAACTACCGAGAATGAAAAATTTTACTAGGGTTGAAACTTTTGGTTCTCCAAACGTGCATTGGTTGCGGGCGTTTTATGACCCTACAAATCCTAATTTGTTTGAATTTAAACAGCAGATTGTTCCGCCAAATTAGGCGAGGTAACACAAAATTTATGCAAAAGAAATATTTTTGGGATTACACTTAAGATAGGTAGAATTGAGGAATTTATTTATGACGATCGCAACTGAGCGCCTTACTCTTGAACAATTTCTGAAACTGCCAGAAACTAAACCGGCTAGCGAATACATTGAGGGCGAGATTATCCAAAAACCTATGCCGAAAACAAAGCACAGTCTATTGCAATTAAGAACCTGCAACGAAATTAATCAGGTGACGCAAACTCCCAAGATAGCTTATGCCTTTCCAGAGTTGCGGTGTACGTTTGGCGGTCGATCGATTGTTCCAGATATTGCGGTACTATTGTGGGAACAAATTGAATTTGATGAGAGCGGTGAACCGTTGGATGATGTGCTAATTGCACCGTATTGGGCGATAGAAATTCTCTCGCCACAACAAAGCTCAAATCGCGTAACTAAAAAAATCATTCACTGTCTGCAACATAATTGTCAGTTGGGGTGGCTAATCGATCCAGACGATCGATCGATTTTAGCGTTTTTACCCAACCAACAACCGCAATTCTGCGAAGGTAGCGATGTCGTTCCTGTTCCCGAAATGATTCCCTTGAATATCACCGCTGAACAGGTGTTTAGCTGGTTGAGAATGCAAGAATGAATCAGGGCGATCGTCTTTTTTTACATCACATCCGGTTTTAAATCTTTTTTTCTTTAAAGTCTCGCGTTGCGCGGAGGCAAGGCAAGTGTAGTTGCGGTTGAAACCGCCGATCGTAGGGGCGGGTTTCACCGACAATAATTGTTAATAATCGACAATATAGTAAACCCGCCCCCACCCAATGGTAAATCCCCATCTATGTTTTTCTCCGGCGATCAAAATCAAGGTTCATGTAGGTTATTGGTGGTGTGGGGGCGGGTTTATATAGATTGTTTGTACTCGTTATATATTGTCTGTAAAACCCGCCCCTACATATATTGTCTGTAAAACCCGCCCCTAGGAAATTCCCTATTTCCGCCACCTGTCAAATTGGTCTTCGGAACAGCCATTAATACATTGATTGCTGACTTTAAAGTCTCGCGTGGCGCGGAGGCAAGGCAAGTGTAGTTGCGGTTGAAACCGCCGATCGTAGGGGCGGGTTTCACCGACAATAATTGTCAATAATCGACAATCTAGTAAACCCGCCCCCACCCAACGGTAAATCCCCATCTATGTTTTTCTACTGCGATCGAAATCAAGGTTCATGTAGGTTATTGGTGGTGTGGGGGCGGGTTTATATACATTGTTTGTACTCGTTATATATTGTCTGTAAAACCCGCCCCTACATATATTGTCTGTAAAACCCGCCCCTAGGAAATTTCCTATTGCCGCCACCTCTCAAATTGGTCTTCGGAACAGCCATTAATAAATTGATTGCTCACCCAACCGTCAAGGATTGTCAAAGTTTCATTAGGAGGATTTCCCGAAAATCTGGCCGCAATTTTTACCCAATTACCTTGTCTGCTGACAGCCCTAACTCCGTCTCCTCTTTTCAATTTAGCTACAACCGGGTACTGATTGCCTGGGCCTTTGCGAAGGTTAACAGCGCCACCTTCACCTGTAATAAACGAGCATTGAGTTTGCTTTTTTAAAGCTTCTGCTTTTTCTGGAGCAAGACTTTGCTGCTTGCCGAAAACAGGGAAGCTGTAAAGTGAGAAGCTAAAACTTGCAACTGCGGCTGCAATGAAAAAGGCTTTTGATTGAGTAAAACTTAGCATTATTTCATCTCCTTGGATTGGCAGGACTGAAGTCCTGACTATGAACTTTTTGAGAAGGACTGAAATCCTTACTACTAACTGTTATTTGACAGAGGCAAACCATTCGGTAACACCTTGGGCGATCGCCTCGGCTAACTTCTTCTGTTCTGTCGGATTCACAATCCATTCAAACTCTTCGGGATTGATCATAAATCCCAATTCCATTAAAACAGATGGAGTAACGGCAGGACGAGTCATGGCTAAGTTGTTCCAGAATACACCATAACTCGGACGGTTCAAATTGGCAACTAAATAATTGTGCAAAAACATTGCCAAACTGTGCGCTTGCGGGTGAAACCAGAAAGCGCCGACGCCTTTAGTATTAATGGCGTCGCCGTTATCCGGCAAAGCATTGTAGTGAATTGAAATTGCGATCGCAGGTTCTTCTTTTTGAATCATTTCCACCCTTGGCGGCAAATCCAAATCGACATCTTCTACCCGCGTCATTAGCACATTCGCGCCCCGATTTACCAATTCCTCTTGCACCAATTTCGACACCGTTAAAGCTACTGTTTTTTCCCTAATTCCCACTGGGCTCACAGCACCTCCATCTTCCGGCCCGCCGTGTCCCGCATCGATGAGAATCTTAATTCCCGACAGCGGCTTTGCTTGCGACACAGGTGTCATGCTTGTATTCGCGGGCGGGTTTTTTAAAGACAGCACTAAAGTTGTGCCCTCGTATCTCAATTTATAGCCCCACTGCTGGGCAGATTTGAGATTAAAAGTGTATTGTACTTGCAGTGGCGCGATTTGTTGCCATTCTAAACGTGAAATTACTGGGTCATCCGAGAGGCGAATAATGTCAGTTTGAGCGGTAGTATTGTACAGGGTTAAAGTGAAAGTGCGTTCTCCTTCCTGCACGGTGACTGGGACGGGTGTTTCTAAGGGAAATAACACCTCTGTCCAGCCGGAAACTTGACGCGAGCTGGCGCTGCGAATAATCGATCGCGGAGGCACTGTATCCTTGACAATTCGCACTTCCGATGCTTTAATCCAAGCACCGTAATCGAGTCTGAGCCATTCTCCTTCGCGCCCGATAATTGTTGCTCGCGTTCCCTTCGGCAGCGGTGTCATCCGAGAAAAATCTGTACTCGCCCCGGTTCGGGCAACACCCGGATCGGCCGTTACTTCTGCTATTTCTAAATCCGCCGGAGACAGAATAGAAATCTTGCCAGTACCTTGTTGGCTGATAGTTTGACCGTTCATTGTTAGCTCAAAGGATGGCACGCCTAAATCAACTGTTTCTCCCTTAGATGAGAGGGCGTTCTCAGGGGTTTTACCGCAGCCTTGATACTGTTGGCTGCCGCCTTTTTTGATCGGGGAATTTGCGTCTAAAAGTACAGATGCGTTGTCGGGTAGTTCCACTTGCGATCGCGCTTTTAAAGGAATAGTAACGCCCGCCAATTTTACTGAAACTTGAGCATTGGCAGGTGCGATCGCCCCAAAGCAAATATATTCTCCCGGCAAACTCGCCACATCGACTTTTGGCGTCAGAGAATCTTTAGCAAAAGCCAATCCTACAGGGGCTACCGGCTGATTCGACTCGCGCGTCACCTTAATTTTGACTTCCTGATTTTCGTAACGCAATGTAAAGAGATTTTCGCCGAGTTGCAGCGGAAAAGTCGGGGCGAAATGGCCGACTGCGGTGCGCGAAATTTGGTTGCCATTTACCAAAACTTGTCCCGGTGCGGGCGCTGTACCGATTAAAAAGATGCGATCGGCTGTAGTTTTGTGGTTAGCGGGAGGATAAGCGACGAACAAAGGTTGAGCGGCGACAGCTACAGAGGCGATCGCCATTATCAGACCAAACACACATAATGCTAAAAATTTTCTCATTCTATATCGCAACTAATTGAGACTCTGTTGGTTATTTATACTAGAAGTTGCCCTAAGAAACCGGATTTCAGAGGATTAGTCGTAAGTCTTATTTACTAGACAGAACCCATTTTATCAGGTTTGTAGTTGCAATTGAGTGATCGGCAATATAAATTCCTGCGTAAAACCATTAAGTTTTAATTAGTTCAGAGGTCGTTCTCCACAGTTGATCCAACCGATTCGCCGGCATCGTCAGATACAAAACATCCCCCGTACTCAGACAACAATTCAGTAAATCCCAGCCGTGAATAGTTTGACCCTTAGTTTCCGCATAAAGAGGCACAAAATCAGCAGACATAGCAGCATCTTGAATACGGTGGCCACAGAAAGGATGGTTGGGCGTAATCAAGGTAGCCAAGCAAACCCATAGACTGTCAGCAGTCATTCCGTTCCCTAAAATTCTGCCTCCAATCGCCGCCGCCGCGAAAGCAGGATCTGCCAATTCCGTCGGGTTCAAAACTCCTTCAAACTCAAAAACTTGCTGCACCATTAAAGCAAAGTGGGGGTATTGATTGCCAGGGTAAACGCATCTTAACTTTAACCCCAAAGATGCTACAGTTATATCCGACTAATTTTCTAGGTAGTTTCTTGTAGTTTAGTGGTGCTATCAATGGCAAGAGGTTTTAGTAAAGCTGTAACTTCGCAACAAAAACCAAAAGATTCATTGCCTTAAAAGAATCTTTTAAATACCAGTTTTTTAGAGCCTTTTGCTGGGAGCATCTCATATTTGTAAAAATACTTCTTCTGGCTCATTCCTCCTTCTGGCTCCTTCCTTCTTCTTCTTTCCTTCTGCCTCTTTCCTTCTGCCTCTTTCCTTCTGCCTCTTTCCTTCTGCCTCCTGCCTCCTGCCTCCTGCCTCAAAACTCCAATTTCTAGCGGAGGGCTGCAAAGGTGAGATGCTCCCCTTTTGCTTTCCGTGAAAGACCCAAGAATAGAAAGAAGTAAAGAACACTTACTTAAAGATATTAGATCAATTGCGATTCTAGCTGTCCTCAGCGGTGCCGACGGATGGGTGGCAATAGAAGACTATGGTAATGCCAAATATGAATGGTTAAAAAGCTTTCTAGAATTACCGAATGGTATACCATCTCCTGACACATTTAGTCGGGTATTTGCCCGAATTGAACCGCAGCAGTTTCAAGAATGTTTTTTGAGTTGGGTAAATGCGATATTCGGGGAATTATAACTAAACGTGATTGCCATTTATGGCAAAACGATGAAACAATCTTATGACCGAAATAACCAGCAAAAAGCGCTACATATAGTCACTGCGTGGTGTTCATTTCATCAATTATTTTTAGCAAAAAAAGTCGATAAAAAATCTAACGAGCTGACAGCAATTCCGGCATTAATAGAAATGTTAGAAATTGCCGGAAGCGTAATAACCATAGATGCTCGCTTGATGTCAAAAAGACATAACATCTCTGATTATCAAGAAAAAAGGAGATTATGTTTTAGCTTTAAAAGGGAATCAAAAACTCCTCTACCAAGCTGTGAAAGAGTGGTTTGAAGTACCTAAGAAATAAGATTATTTAGGCAGAGACTACAATCCGGCATGAGCAAGTAGAACCGGGACATCATGGAGTGGAAAAAAGACAAGTGTGGA
The DNA here is from genome assembly GCF_036700475.1 of Microcoleus sp. T2B6. Taxonomy (NCBI): domain Bacteria; kingdom Bacillati; phylum Cyanobacteriota; class Cyanophyceae; order Oscillatoriales; family Microcoleaceae; genus Microcoleus; species Microcoleus sp. T2B6. The sequence goes on from NZ_JAUBOZ010000056.1 coordinate 21,479, forward strand.
CTGTTGATGTATCCGAGTTACCACCTCTGCACAATCAAGAATTATGGACGGGATTAAAAACAGTTGTCATGATAGTTAGTGAACGACGGCTGTGGAATAAAACCACGACAGAAGCTCGTTTTTACGCTTAGTAGTTTAAGCAGTCATGCTGAAAAAATTGCTGGGGCGATCCGCAGTCATTTGGGCATTGAAAATAGCTTACATTGGACACTCGATGTTACATTTTGTGAAGATGAAAGCCGGATTCGGAAACAGAACTCTCCCGAAAATCTTGCACTTCAATCGGAGGCTAGCAATAAATTTACTGAAACAAGAGAAAACTTCCGGCACAAAGTCTAAAAATGAAACGGTATCGAGCGGCAATGGACAATAATTATTTAGTTCAAACTTTAAACTCTGCCAGTTAATACTCGCAATCTAACACCTATCTAAGAAGGAAAATTATCCGGCTTTAAGAACTTCAGAAAATCTTAAGGTTCTGATTTAATGTGATCAAGTCGGGTGAAAATTAAGAATTTTAAGAAGGTTTTTTTAGTGATTTAGTAATGCAAAAATTCACTTTTTTGTCAAATTAATTTAGATGCGTTTACCCGGTAGCTAAATAAGTAACCAGCTCATCTAAATTCTAATATTGTTTATTCTTTAACCACTCGATTACTTCAGTATTTTGTCGAGCTGTTAAATACCCTTTTGACCCTTTATGTCCTAGGTTTATTCCGGCGATGCCTTGGGTTTTAAATTGTTTTTTCCAATAACCACTAAAAAATTTACTTACACGCCATATCTTGCTGATTTCATGGTAGATATTACCTGAGAGCGCCATCGGATCAGCTATTGCTCGTTTTAGTTCTCTGGCATCGATATCGCTTTTAATGAAAGATTCTAATTGGGCTATTTCTTTTTCCATATCTTTTTGTGGCAGTTGTAAGTTATTCATTTTTTTATGGTCACAATCAAGTATTGCATATAATTGTCTCATAGTCTTGATAATGATTTAGGATTGCTATAGCGGTTCTCAAGCGTGGTGAGGTATGCCCACGGAGGCCACGGAGGCCACGGAGGCCACGGAGGCCACGGAGGCCACGGAGGCCACGGAGGCCTATGCCCATGAGTACCTCATATGAGAGCTCGAAAGGCTATATAGCATTTCGAGCTCTCATATGAGGTATCATGTTACTGACACTCACTTGTGAGGGTCAAACAGAGAAGATAAGATCAAATGAACTATAATTACATGGTTCAGTACAGCCACGCGAAAGCGATACCACACATAATAGCATTTTGTTGACAGCACGAGCTGCTTGACTCACCACACGTTTACTGATACCAAACTTCATACATTGTTAAAAATGAAACCTTATTCGATTGATTTTAGGCAAAAAATCCTTGATACTTATCATGCTGAACCCATTTCACAAAAAGCAATAGCTAAGCGTTTTTCGCTCTGCCCTGAGTTTTGTACAAAAATTGCTTAAACAATATCGTGAAACAAAAAATATTACCCCGAAAACTGACCGATGTGGAGTCAAAGGAAAACTGAATGCGGATCGCCTACTCATCTTGGCGAAATTGATTGAAGGAAATAATGATGCAACTCTTGAAGAACTCCGTTATTTACTTTATGGGAAAATTGGATTTTCCGTTAGTAGAGCAACAATAGGAAGAATGATAAAACTCTTAAACATTAATGTTAAAAAAAACTCTCTTCTTTTCAGGCAAAGGCACTGAGCGAGTTCAAATCCTGCGAGGTGAGTTCGGGAAAACAATTAAAAATATTAGTTTGAAAGACTTAATATTCAGTGACGAATCGGGAGTTAATTTGGCAATGGTGAGGTTATATGCTAGGTCTTTAAAAGGTGAAAGGGCCAAGGGGCCAAAACCAACTAAACGTGGCAAAAATGTCTCAATAATTGGAGCAATGTCAGTCAATGAAATTTTGACATCGGTTAATCTAATAGGCGGAACTGATGCAATTACATTTGAAGCTTTTATTATCAGAAAACTTGTGCCAAAACTATGGAAAGGTGCTTGTGTAGTGATGGATAACTGTCCCATTCACCTGGGAGAAGAAGTGAAAAAAGCGATCGAAGAAACCGGGGCAAAATTAATATACTTATCACCTTCTTCACCAGATTTTTCACCGATTGAAAATCTGTGGTCAAAACTTAAAATCATTCTCCGTTCTATCAAGACTACTAATTATCAAGAATTAGGAAAAGCACTCTTAGTTTGCGTTCGGACAAGTTACATCGTCAAATATTTTTAACTGGTTTACACACTGCTGTTATTGTACCTCATCTTTTTGAGAAAGGCTATATATACGGCTGACCATTGATGATCGCTACAGCAATCCTATTTCAGTTGTAAACTAATTTTTTTCACAGTAAACTATCCATTAAATCCATAACGCGGATAGCTTCATCTGACAAAGATAGAGATTCTTGTTGATTGAGGTGATGCTCCAAAACTCCTTTGAGCGCAATCAATTTCAGGCTATTTTCTGCTAAAGTCTCAGAAATAGCTTGTGCTCCCGGCAAATAGCCGATCGCCCCCAAGTCCATCAAAGCCGATCGCCTCAACTGCAAATTATCCCCATTCAAAGCACTTACCAACCGCTCTCCATAAACCCGCTCACCAGTTAGCTGATACATCGCCCGCGCCGCAGCGTACTGCACCCGCTCCACAGAATGTTCTAAAAAAGGTGAAATTAGCGGTATTGCTTCTGTCGCTTGCAGGGTTCCCAAAGCTTCAATTACCGAGTCGTAAGGTTGCACGAGGTGCGATTTTCCTGGCACTCGCACAGCCACAGCTACGCCCCCATCCAATAGCTTCATTAGCGGCTCAATAGAATCGCGATAGCCCAGCATTTCTAGAGCTTGAGCGGCCGCTTCCCGCACGTAATAATCAGCGCATTCCAAACAACGAATCAGGGCCGGTAAGGCTTGTTTGTCGCCCAATTTACCCAGAGCCCGCGCCGCATTTCGTAATAGGGAATAGTCGCCAATTTTTGTTTGTTCTGACTCTTCTTCCAATGCGGCAATTAAAGCTGCAATAGCTGCAGGTTCCTTGACTCTAAATCTGCCCACCCACCAAGCAGCATAATACCGGAGACTGTAATCTTGGGAGTGCAAATTTGCGATCGCCTGTTCAACAGTTAAAGACTCGCCCTCTGCTAAACCCGCCGGCGGTGAGTCGGATTCGTAATAATCCATAGTGATTAGTTGTTAGTTATTAGTTATTAGTTATTCGGCTCTTGAAATCGCTGCTACACAGAAAAAACCTGCAAGGGTTAGGGAAACTGGCCGATTAAAATCGCTACTAAACAGACAAAACCCGCCTGGGCGGGTTACATTAACTCTTAGTCCGCTTGGAGTGGACTTTGTTTGTCTAGGAGCGATTTTCATCGCCCCTTCTAGCTTGTGTCGGAGCGATTTTCATCGCCCCTTCAACCAAACTATTGGTGATCGTGCGATGATTCATGAGATGACTCATGGGATGATTCTGCACCCGCGTTTAAAGGATGAATGCTGACAATTTTCCCGCCCATGCGAGTAATCCGCTGCATTTCTTGATTCATCCGATTGTAAGGCACGTTGATAAATGTACTCGCGCTCGATCGAATCGAATAATCCACATTATCTGTTTCATCGCTTTGGCGCAAGCCGACAACTTCATACCGAAAGCAGCGACCAGCCGAAGCTGTATTGCCACTTTTTCCACCTACAATTTGACCCAACATAAGCTTCTTGGTAATTGGTAATTCTGACTGTTGACTGTTGACTGTTGACTGTTGACTGTTGACTGTTGACTGTTGACTGTTGACTAAAAGCTAGTAACTGCCAACTGCCAACTGCCAACTGATACCAATTTTTTATGAGGCCCCGTAGAATCTGATCCCCCCTAACCCCCCTTAATAAGGGGGGGACAAGATTCTTCTCAAAGTCCCCCTTCTTAAGGGGGATTTAGGGGGATCGAGATATGTGCAACTTCACATTAAATTGGTATGACTAAATGGGAGTAATGCTGGCGATTTTCGCGCCCATGCGTTGAAATTTCTGCATTTGCGAGGACAACTCCTCAACAGGTACGATGAAAGCCTTGCTGCTGCGGCGCACGCTGGGATAGCCGCCCGTGCGAATGCCCGAAACTTCCACGCGCACCAGCCGTCCTTCTTTGCCGTAAGCAGCAGCGCCGCCGAAAGTGCTGCTGGGAGTTACGTTTCTAGCAGAAGGCCGATATGCCCAACCTTCGTTACCGCCAGAAGGCCCAACTACAGCCGTAGCGGTGTTAGTGCCGAGTTCGACAGCTAAGCGAGAGTTATTGCCTTCTAGTTGAGATGTATCGCTGTTTGCATAGCCGCGATACAAGCGGAACATCCGGGTAAAACCAACGGTTTTTTGACCGCGCTGGGTGTTAAAGCCGCGGTAGTAAGGGACGATACTTTCGCCAAAGTTTTCTTGATACTCTACTGAATCGATGTAAGAATCAATATCAGCGTCGTAGCCTTGTGTTTGGTACAAATCTAAGTGCTCAACTACTTCAGATTCGTCGTAGGGAGCGCGACCGAGCAAGTGTTTGTAGTTTAGTTCGATCGTCCGAGTTTGGAAGCTGTTGTAGAAAAACTTGGTTTTGTACAGTTCTGACTTAGCTACAGCGCGTACAAATTCTCGTACCGTCAAACTGCCGTCCCGCAGCAAAGACTCGGAACTTATAAGTCGCTCGGATTTCATTAAATAGTCGTTGCCCAGCACCTGACGGTAAACCGCACGAATCACAGTTTCAACGTCGTCTTTGGTGTAGTTTGGGCGCAGTTCTACCTTCGGCGCATCGCTCAATGCGGATGTTCCTAGTCTGGACGCTGCTGTTGTAATCGCCACCAGATTTTCTCCTAAATTATTAATGACAAAAGTTTAATGCTTGGTTGCACTTGAAATTTTTAGGACTAAGGATAATATGCCTCAAAGTAGGGTGTACACTGCACACCTTACATATCCACATAAAATTGAAGAATTTTTTAGCCTTAGTCCTAATTTGCTAAAGACGTTTCAAAAAAAACGTCTATACACAAACTTTAAGCTGTGGTAATACTTACCACTTTGCCGCCACGTTTGTTGATTTGCTGCAAGCGGCTCGAAAGTTGCTCGTAAGGCACGAGATATTCCGTCGTAGTCCGGCGCACTTGAGGGGAAAACTTAGCCGAACCTTGCATTGCGGTGACTCGGTAGAGTTGGTCGCGAGAACCGCCGGAGATGCCGCCAAGGGCTTTTCCGGTGGAGGCCGTGTATATCGGCGAAGCCATATTTCTCGCTACTTCCCAAGTCAGGCGGGCTTGGGTTTGGTTTTGCGAGCGATCGCTAGAAGCAAAACCCCGGTACAGTTGAAACATCCGGTTAAAACCGACGGTTTTTTGACCTCTTTGAGTCGCGAAACCGCGATAGTAAGGCACTATACTTTCGCCAAAATTTTCTTCATACTCAACTGAGTCAATGTAAGAATTGATTTCAGCTTCGTAGCCTTCTGCATTGTACAAATCAACGTGGAAAGCAATTTCCGACTCGTCGTAAGGAGCGCGGCCCAACAAATGCTTGTAATTAAGCTCAATTAACCGCGTTTGCGAGTTCGGATAAAAAAACTTTTTCCGATAAGTTTCGGAATGTGCAATTGACCGCACAAAATCTTTCACTGAAATCTGCCCTTGCATCAGCAGAGATTCAGCACTGGTAAGTCGTTCGCTCGACATTAAATACTCGTTGCCGAAAACTTGGCTGTAAGCAGCGCGAATTACTGATTTCGCATCGTCTTGCGTCCAGTGTGGGCGCAGTTCTACCCGTCCCGCTTCTTCAAATGCTTTTATTCCCAACCGTTCTGCTGCACCTAATCCCGCCATCTTTGCTTCTCCCTTTTTTGCTTTAAAAACTGAAAACTGCTTAAAAAAGTATTTGCAAAACTAGGCTTAGATCGCAGATGCCCGGAATTCTAAACAACCGCTAACACTTAAGCTAACAGCAGCTTACAATTCCGGGCATCACGCAAATCTAGCTCAGAGCGTTGATTGCGTAGTCGATGTAGGAATTCGCTTCAGTTGCAGCGTCGCCACTCAGACCGTGGTTGCCTTTGATGTACTTGAGAGCTTCAACGTACCAGCTAGGAGACAATTCAAATGTCCGGTTGATTTCGTCAACACCTGCAATCAGGTACTCGTCCATCGGACCGGTGCCGCCTGCAACTAAGCAGTAGGTTACCATGCGGAGGTAGTAGCCGATGTCGCGAGAGCACTTGGCTTTACCGGTTGGGGTAGAAGCGTAGTTAGGGCCTTGCATTTGTTGTGTGTACGGGAATTTGTTGTACACAGCTTGAGCTGCACCGTCGATCAAGCGCTGAGAGTTGGCGGTCAAAGCCTTGGCTGCTTCCAAACCGGCTGCTGCTTGGCGGAAACGTCCGAAGGCGACTTGCAGTTCAGTGCTGCTCAGGAAACGGCCTTGAGAATCGGCTGCGGTTACTGCTTCAGTCAAAGGGGTTTTCATTGTTCTGGTTTCTCCCTAATGTTGTGTTGTTTTTGTACAAAAATGATTGTTTGCAAAAATGCGATGCTCGCTTCTTTACAAGAAAGGTTCGCTTGGCTATTTTTAGCCGACTGCACTGGCTGCGCGGTCGAAGTAGCTGCCGATTTCAGACATCAGCGAGCTGCAATCACCACGGGTAACGCCGTTGGGGTCGTTAGCGATCGCGATCGCTGCTTCTTTCATTTTTTGCACGCCGGCTGCAACTGAGCCACCGGGAACTCCCAGAGCTTGGTATGTTTCACGCAGACCGTTCAAGCAGCGGTCGTCCAAAACGCTGGCGTCGCCTGCAAATGTTGCATAGGTGACGTAGCGCAAAATGATTTCCATATCGCGCAAGCAAGCTGCCATGCGGCGGTTGGTGTACGCATTGCCACCAGGAGCGATCAGTTGAGGCTGTTCGGCGAACAGGGTGCGAGCTGCATTGGCTACGATGCTGGATGCGTTGCCGGTGATGCGGTTTACTGCATCAATCCGCTTGTTAGCGTCGGAAACCATGCTGCTGAGAGCATCTAGTTGACCCGGAGCTAGAAATTCGCCGCGAGCGTCTGATTGGGAAACCACTTTTGTAAATGCGTCAAACATGAAAGAACTCTCCTATTTGAGTTAATTGAGTTTGGTTGCGGTATAAAACCGTTAAGTTAAATTTGTTCAGGCTACGAGTGCCTGCAAGGGTTGAAATTTGATGCCAGCTAATCTGCTGGTCCCATCGATCTCTCCCTTTCCGCTACCTGCACTATTGTTACATTGCAACGGAGGTTTAAGAAACCTTAGAAAATTTTACACCTTTTATGAGATGCGACAAACCTTGTCAATCAGGGTTTTTGTTAACTTTGGCCTGTCGTTTCAACCCTCTGATAATCTTTATACAATGCTCGCCTGCGTTTGTTTATTACAAATTATTACAGAAACTTATCTCTCTAAGAAGGTAAATATTTGGGGTGCAATTGCGGGCAAATCTCCTTCCGAGGGTAGATGCGCGAGGGCATCCGTAAACGAAGAGTTTGCTTCGATCGCCCTGCTGTGGGGGTAGAACCCCCCCAAACCGTCCCGTGGGCCGATCGCCTTTGTTGGCTTTCTCTGGAAAATCGGAATTGTTAAGAAGTATTAAGTAAATTAAAGTTTTCGTAAAAGAAGGCTGGGGGAATAGGGAAAAAAGCAAAAATTCTGCCCAATGTCAGGAGGCCTGCAAAATTCGGTGTGGGAAAAATCCCCAAGATTGTGAAGCCCCTCGCCAGAGCCTCAGCTTTTGCCGGAAATATCACCATTTGAAGACTAAACTCAGCCGTTGGGCATTGGGTAAAAGCCGAAGAAATTGCTAATTTTTAGTAGTAAGGTGGATAGGTGCTATCAGATACATTTAACCCGGTAAATCCAGGATTGCGCCTCGATATACTGTGTATGGCAGATCGGGCATCGCTTTTAGCGATCCCTAATAGGGAGGTATCTCTCAAAGCTTTCAACAAAATATTGAAAGCGCTATTCAATGCGTTACGTTTTTGGGGGCTGAGCCGTTACGCTTACTACGAAACTTTTTCGCTTAGTCCGATGCTTCGGCGCTGGTTTTAAACGGTAGCCTATCCTATTACATACTACCAATGTCTACCGCTATCTTCTAAGAGTTTACAAGAATTCGTTTACTATACGAAAACAGCCGTAGGTCTACAAACGGCGCGATCGAGCCACCAGACGCATTGAAGTTAAAAGCTTTTTGCTTCCCCGGCATCGAACCGCCCCAAACCAGTCCCAAGTTAAACAGTTTTTTATTCAGAACTCAAAACTTAAAACTCTCTTACTGTAATCAGCCAGATGGATCGGCTGTAGCTGTCCGGCCACAACCACCTTTATGCCCCACGCTCGATCGTAATTTATGTCTTCAAATTCTCCCTCTTCTTGGCACACCGTAGCAATTGACCAAACTCTCCAGCAGCTCAGCAGCAACAAAGACGCTGGCTTGAGCAGCCAACAGGTGTCAGAACGCTTGCAGCAATACGGCCCCAACGAACTCGAAGAAACAGGAGGCCGCAGTCCGTGGTCGATTTTTGTCGATCAGTTCACCAACATCATGTTGTTGATGCTGATGGGTGTGGCCGTGATTTCGGCTTTCTTGGACATCAGGTCGAATACTTTTCCCAAAGATGCGATCGCCATTTTTGCGATCGTCATACTCAACGGCATTCTCGGCTATTTCCAAGAGCAAAGTGCTGAAAAAGCCCTCGCAGCCCTCAAAAACCTCGCTTCCCCCCTAGTCAGAGTCGTGCGGGACGGCAAAACTTCGGAAATAGCAGCCAAGGAACTCGTACCCGGAGACGTGATGCTGTTGGAGGCTGGGGTAAAAATAGCAGCAGACGCACGCTTGATCGAAACCTCAAATCTGCAAGTCAGAGAATCTGCTTTGACAGGGGAAGCCCTAGCAGTAACCAAGCAAGCCGATCTAGAACTTCCAGAAGATGCTTCCTTGGGCGATCGACTCAACCTGATTTTTCAGGGCACAGAAGTTGTTCAGGGACGAGCAAAGGCGATCGTCACCAACACCGGAATGAAAACTGAACTGGGCAAAATTGCCACCATGCTTCAGTCAGTAGAAACCGAACCGACTCCCCTGCAACAGCGGATGAGCCAGTTGGGAAATGTTCTAGTCTCCGGTGCCCTAGCCTTAGTCGCAATAGTCGTCATCGGCGGCATGATTACCTTCCAAAACGGCGGCATCGGGTTCGATACCAGCAGGTTTGAAGAGTTGTTAGAAGTTTCTCTAAGCATGGCTGTGGCTGTGGTTCCCGAAGGACTCGCAGCAGTCGTGACAGTCACTCTGGCACTCGGAACTAGGCGGATGGTGAAGCGAAACGCCCTGATTCGCAAACTGCCTGCAGTAGAAACTTTGGGATCAGTTACTACCATTTGTTCTGACAAAACAGGTACCCTGACTCAAAATAAAATGGTAGTTCAGCTAGTCTCGACGGGCGACTGCACAGTCGCCGTAGCAGGCGACGGCTATGCCCCGATCGGAGATTTTACCGATCGCCTGACATCGGCCAAAATTAATAATTTAGAGGAATATCCAGAACTCGAATCTTTATTAATTGCCTGTGCAGTTTGCAACGACGCAGTATTGCAACAAGAAAAGCAAGAATGGCAGATTTTAGGCGACCCCACAGAAGGAGCTCTGCTTTGTGTAGCCGGAAAAGCAGGCATTTATAAGGAAAAACAGTCTCAATTGCTGCCACGGACGGCGGAATTTCCTTTTTCTTCCGAACGCAAGCGGATGAGCGTGATTTGCGAAGTGCCCGGCCGATCGGGACATTCGGGATTTCCAGCAGTTGAAGGACAGCAGCCCAATTATTTGATGCTGACCAAAGGTTCTCCAGAGTTGACTTTGGAACGCTGCAAAGGCATTATAGTCGGCGATCGAGTACAACCTTTAACCCAGGAAATGCGCGATCGCATCCTCGTCGAAAACAACAACATGGCAAGTGGCGGTTTGCGAGTCCTCGGCTTTGCGTACAAACTCTGGGAAAACATACCGCCCGAAGGTTCTGAGGAAACCAGCGAACAAGACATGATTTGGCTGGGACTCGTCAGTATGCTGGACGCCCCACGCCCGGAAGTGCGGGAAGCAGTGAGGAAGTGCCGCGATGCAGGCATTCGGGTGGTGATGATTACAGGAGACCACCAGTTGACTGCAAAAGCCATCGCCTACGATTTAGGTATTGCAACAGAGGGCGATCGAGTTCTCACCGGTCAAGAATTAGAAAAGCTCAGCCAAGAAGAACTCAAACAGCAAGTCGAACAGGTTAGCGTTTACGCCCGCGTTTCCCCCGAACACAAATTGCGGATTGTCCAAGCTTTGCAAAGTTGGGGCAAATTTGTCGCCATGACCGGCGACGGCGTTAACGACGCCCCCGCCTTGAAACAAGCCGATATCGGCATCGCAATGGGGATTACCGGCACCGATGTCAGCAAAGAAGCTAGCGATATGGTGCTCCTCGACGACAACTTCGCAACTATTGTCGCCGCCGCTGAAGAAGGGCGAGTGGTTTATAGCAATATTCGCCGCTTTATTAAGTACATTTTGGGCAGCAACATCGGCGAAGTTTTGACAATTGCGGCCGCACCTTTAATGGGTTTGGGAGGAGTGCCGCTGACGCCGCTGCAAATTTTGTGGATGAACTTAGTAACAGACGGCGTTCCCGCTTTGGCCTTGGCCGTGGAACCGGGGGAACCGAACGTGATGAAAAGGCCTCCTTTCAGTCCGCGAGAAAGTATTTTTGCGCGGGGTTTGGGTTCTTACATGATTCGGGTCGGGATTATTTTTGCAATTTTGACGATCGCAATGATGTCCTGGGCTTACGGATATACCACCAACCCTAACCATGTTGGAGATCCCGAAGCTTGGAAAACAATGGTGTTTACAACTCTTTGTTTGGCGCAAATGGGTCACGCGATCGCAATTCGGTCTAACACTCAGCTAACTATCGAGTTAAATCCCTTCACTAATGTTTTTGTGTGGGGGGCTGTAATTGTGACGACTATGCTGCAATTAATGCTGATTTACGTTCCGCCACTGAGAGCCTTTTTCGGCACTCATTATTTAACGGGGTTTGAGTTGCTAGTTTGCTTCGGTTTCAGCGCTCTGATGTTTGTCTGGATTGAAATGGAAAAACTGTTTGTGCGCTTTTACAACAAATCTAGGAAATAGTGTTAACGGCTGACGGATAGTGAGCGATGTTTCATTATTCGTTAGATGGCTATCATTCCGCGCTCTTCTCAACATCCGCAAGATATCCCGCAGGGGTTAAAAACCCCTGCCTCAAAGCAAAAGTCCTCGCTATGAGGACTGAAAAAACTATGTTTTAAAAATACAAAGAAAAATAAAGATTTTTCTGGCAGGGTGATTATCAATAACCCACGTCAACAGTCAACAGTCAACAGTCAACAGTCATTATATTATGTATTTGAAAACGCTGCACCTACGGCAGTTTCGGAACTACTTCGATCAAAAGGTAGCGTTTGACGCTCCCAAAACCATTTTAGTAGGAAATAACGCTCAAGGAAAATCTAACTTGTTAGAAGCGGTAGAGTTGCTTTCCACATTAAAAAGCCACAGGGTAGGGCGCGATCGCGATTTAATACTCGACTCAAAGCCGATCGGGCAAATTGATGCTACACTCGAACGTCAAACCGGAGCGATCGACTTAGCTTTAACTCTTCGCTCTGGGGCGCGTCGGACACTGAAGCTCAACGGTGAACCGCTGCGCCGCCATTTAGACTTTTTGAGCGTCTTAAATGTAGTGCAATTTTCTTGTTTGGATTTGGACTTAGTGCGCGGCGGGCCCGAAGGAAGGCGCAATTGGATCGATCGCCTTGTTATCCAGTTAGAACCGATTTACGCTCACATTTTGCAGCAGTACAACCAAATTTTGCGCCAGAGAAACGCTCTGTTGAAACGTTCTAAAGAAATCAGGAAAGCGGAATTTTCCGACAGTTTTGACAAAATGCGATTTATCGGATCTGAAACTCCCGAAGACCAAAATATCACAGAATTCCCAATGCCCGATGCCCAATGCCCAATGCCCCATTCCCAATTCCCAATTCCCAGTTCAGAATTAGCTTTGTGGGACGCGCAGTTGGCTACAGCGGGCGCTCGCGTCATCCGCAGGCGCGATCGAATTTTGGAGCGTTTGATGCCTTTAGCTCGAAATTGGCACCGTTCAATTAGCGGTTCAGCAGAAGTTTTGGATGTGAAATACGATGCTAATATTGAAGTAAGTTCAGAATTTATCGCTAAAGATAATCTCGAAGGAGTGCGGCAAGCATTTTTAGAGAAAATTCAAAAAAGGGCGATCGCAGAACAGTTTCAAGGAACCACTTTAGTCGGCCCCCACCGCGACGACATTACATTTACCATTAACAATACCCCAGCTCGTCAATACGCATCCCAAGGTCAGCAGCGAACTCTGGTATTAGCATTAAAATTAGCCGAACTGCAGCTTATTGAAGAAGTCGTCGGTGAAGCGCCTTTACTGTTGCTCGACGACGTACTTGCAGAACTCGATCTGAGCCGCCAAAATCAACTTTTAGAAACAATTCAAGAACGATTTCAAACTCTGATTACTACAACTCACCTAGGCGCTTTTGATGCTCAGTGGCTGCGACAAACCCAAATTCTCTCCGTCGTTGCTGGACAAATCAATCGATTTTAGATTTGAGATTTGAGATTTTAGATTGACAAATTTTCTGTTTCATGGTATGAGAACAAAAAAATGTAGAAAGTGGCATTATTACCTCAATTCGAGATAGGATAAAGGTTAATTTTGATTGCAGCTTTCGCTTCCATTTTTCTAACCCTTGTCAACGACCCAGGTCTAAAGACACTGGGCTTCTAGCCTAAGACTTAAACCACAGTTGACCAGACTAAGTACCTCGCGTACTACGTTAACGGTAAGAGTTTAAAGACCTACCAAGGGATGCGAAGCTAGTTCCTTGCTCTAGAAATTTAGGATTAAACAGACTTATTGGGTTAAATCAGTGTCCTAGATATAGTACCGGCCGTTAACTTTGTCGAAGCTAACATTACCCCGAAAGGGAGGCTCATAAAAGAGCGAACATTATGCGTACAGGGTTGCGAAGTTTGAGATGGTAATTGTCCCATCGAAAGTACACTACAAAAGTACACCGAATCTAGCAATCCCAAGGCGGTAATGGAAAGATTCACGCCGGTTTCAACCGCCGAGTCGTTTCCCTCTCAGCACTCTTCGTGACTGAGTTTCCCACTTACCGAATTTTTTATGAAGCATTACATTTCCCGTCTGTTAGCCCTGGTATTAGTTGTTGTCATCGGCGTAGCGGGCTGTACCAATGTTCCCGCCACTCTGAGTGGAGATTATGGTCAAGACACATTAGCATTAGTTAAGAGCTTGAGAACAGCGCTCACTTTGCCAGAGGGCACGCCGGAAAAAGCAGCCGCTCAAGCCAAGGCTCGCACAAGTATCAACGATTTTTTTGCTGAATACCGCCGCGATCCCGCTCTTACCAAGCTGGCCTCTTTCACGACAATGCGGACGGCATTAAACTCTTTGGCCGGACATTACAGTTCCTATCCAAACCGTCCCGTTCCTGAAAAATTGAAAAAGCGTCTTGAGTCAGAATTTCAGCAAGTAGAAGCTGCTCTTAACAGAGGATCTTAATCTCAAAATTTAGGATCAAGGATAAATTTTAATAATTCATCTTTCATCCTTGATATTTGAGTGTTAACAATTTTTAGTAGAAATATCAACTGCTTTTAGCGCCCACTGTATCCAGGCGCTTTTTTATGCAGCATTTAGGGAAAAAATACTGCAAAACCGTTTAATCGCGGAGTCTTGTCTTACCCGATCGCCCTTATTGGATTTAAATAGCCGCCAGATAGAATTTGCCTTGTGCGATCGACTTGTGCCATAACTAAGTCAACCGAAAAAAGTAGAAAATTTGTAGCTGCTTGTTGAGCGCGATCGGCAAAATGCGATCGTCACCCAATTTAAACCAGAAAACCCCATCCAACTCTCCCATGAAAATTGCACCAACTCGCATCGCGAATTTGCAACACCAGCGACGCTTTTTAAGTGCGGTAACTGCTGTTTTAACCAGTAGCTTCATCAGCCAGCTTGTTTGGCCGTTTATCGGAAATCAACCAGCTTTTGCCCAAACATCAGCCTATTGCCAATTATCCCCAGAACAAGTCAATCAAAAAGAAGACTTGCGCCGCGCCGCGCTGTCGGGAAAACGGGAATCTCAGCAAGCATATTTTGCTGTTTTGAACAAACACGCGCGGGAAATAGCAGAATGCCGCCAAAAAACTTGGCCCGAAACCCAAGCAATTTGGCTGCGTTTGTATCCCTGCGATGTCAGACCCGGAGAACTCGATCGAGTATTAGACAAAGTTGTGAATAAAGGCTACAACCAAGTCTATATAGAAACATTTTACGATGGTCAAGTGCTGCTCCCAGTTGCAGACAATCCAACGGCTTGGCCTTCTGTTGTGAGAAATCGCGGTTACGAGAAATACGATTTGTTAGAAAAGGCGATCGCCAAAGGCAAACAGCGAGGTTTAAAAGTATACGCCTGGTTATTTACCATGAACTTTGGCTATAGCTATTCTCAGCGTCCAGACAGACAGCAAACCCTCGCTATCAACGGTAAAAATCAGACAAGTTTAACAGTAAGCGAAGAGGCAGCAATTAACGAGGACTTCGGAGAAGTTCCGGGCAATCAAGCCTTTATCGATCCGTACAACCCACAAGCACGGCAAGACTATACTTTGTTAGTAAATCAAATAGTCAAGCGCAAGCCGCAAGGAATGTTATTCGACTACATTCGCTATCTAAGGGGCATCGGGCCCGCTTCAGTTGCTACCAAAGTTCAAGACTTGTGGATTTACGGCCCAGCATCGCAGCAAGTTCTTTTGCAGCGGGCTAGCAATCAGCAAGGGCGAGATTTAATTCAGCGATATTTGACTAAGGGATTTATCAATCCTAATGACGTTCAAGCAGTAGTCAAACAGTATCCAACTGAGCGAGAACCTCTTTGGCAGGGTCGAGTTCCGCAGGCGATGTCAGTAGCAACTACAGCTTCTAGAAGGCCGAATGCCGCATCAAGATCGGCCTCAACAACTCCCGCCACTAACAAGCCAAACCCTGCAACTCCGACACCAAAACCGACACCGCCGCTTCCCGATACCGGCACTCTGCAAAAAGACCTGTGGAAACTGAGCGTTGCTCACGCAGTACAAGGGATTTTAGATTTTTTGGGGATAGCAATTCAACCCGCTCAAAGGATGGGAATTCCTGTAGGAGCAGTGTTTTTTCCCACTGCAAATCAAGCGATAAATCAAGGGGGATATGATTCGAGGTTGCAGCCTTGGGACACATTTCCGGCTGCAATGGAATTCCACGCCATGTCTTACGGAAATTGCGGGGATGTAAGCTGCATTGTGCCACAGGTGCAGCGGACAGTGAGTTTAGCGCCTCCGGGAGCAAAAATTATTCCTGCCATTGCTGGAGATTGGGGAAAACCTCTTAAAAATCGGCCGTCTTTGGAGATTCAAATGCAGGCAATTCGCGCCGCGACGCCGCAAATTAATGCGGTGAGTCATTTTGCTTTTGGGTGGCAAGAACCGGAGGATGAAAGAGCGCGGCAAACTTGCAGATTGTAGATACATTTCTGGACGCACAGGGTGTCATCATCTAGTTTTATGGTTGCGGAGCCTAAAAGCGTAGATTTTGGATCAATAAACCGGGTTTTTCTATCGGAATCGGCGGCGAACCACGATTGATTTGCCTAAAAAAAACCCGGTTTTTGCCTCAGTATTGATTGAGTGCGATCGACCTTTGGCAAAAAAAATTAATTTACCAAATTTTCGACCTAGCTGAACAATCAGGCATAATGAGATTGTTCAAAAATTGCTGGAAATGCAAGCGGGACAAAAACAGCCAATTGCCGATCGCAAATCCCAATGAACAGACATCTGGGCCAAATTAACTTACTCAGAATTTCATCTGCGTTCATTTGCGTTCATCTGCGGTTAAAAATCCAAATTCTGCTAAAGTTATTAATAACCATAAAACCCTTTATTAATCATAATGCAAAAACTACAAGCAAGAGATGTCAACCTCCGCTATCTAATCGATAACTTCGGTTTACAGCGAGTTCGTAACAGCGAATTTTTCCGAGAATGGCAAGAAAACTTACCCGAAGTAACAGACTCAGAAAAACAATTGCTCGATCGCGTTCAAGACATATACTTCAACTTGGTAGATAACCCGCCTGTATGGGAAAATGCAGTCAAGCTAACAATTATCAGCCCCATTTTGTTTATTGCCGGTCTGTATGAGTCTCCTTTTCAAGTCAAAGCCGAAAAGTCGATCGCAATTCAAGAGGAAGACGAAGGCAGAATCATCGAAGGCAGAATAGATACCCTAATTATGAAAGCAAACTTGTGGGTGACAGTAATTGAATCCAAACAACTTTCGTTTTCAACTGACGAAGCACTCGCACAACTCCTGACATATATGCTGGCAGATCCGAACCCAGAAACTCCTACTTTTGGAATGATTTCCACAGGTGCTAACTTCAATTTTGTCAAGTTAGTTAGAGGCGAAACTCCCCAGTATGCGCGATCGGCTGAATTTGTTATTTCCAATCCCGGCAATGAATTGTACCGCGTTTTGCAGATTTTAAAACGCCTGAGTCAACTTCCAGACTAGCAATAAAAGCCATTTTGAGTTATCTTTCAAAACAGACAATCTCTAATATCTCAAATTTCAAACTAATGTGAGCATGGTAAATTACTGGATAGTCGGCGCTGTGGCAATAGCTTCTGTCTGCTGGGCAGAAATAATACGAGACTTTTATCACGTCGTGTCCCATTATTGGGCCCCCCTACAAAAGCTGCACACTTGGCATCACCGCGTTTTCCGCCCGAATTTGACCCCCGTCAGCGAAACTATTTACAAGCAAGCACACTGGCGTCACGACGTGCCCGAAGGTGCGGCGATGATGGTTTTAGGCTTGTTGCTGTGGGTTGTAGCTTATTTTGGGCTGCCGGAATATCACTGGGGTGCAGCCGCCGGTTGTATTTATACTTTAGGCTTTTTGTTGAGCGCGATCGCCCGCGGGTGCGGCATCAAAGGCGCAGACGAATTAACCGACATCACCCACCAACCGGGAGACTTCCTTACTCCCCCTGGCAAGTGGTTAGTTAATAAACCTTATCACTGGCGGCATCACTTCGACAATCAAAATGCTTACTATTGCGGTACTTTCACCTTAATAGATAAACTTATGGGTACAGCACTTTCTCTCAAAGGCAAAACTGTAGCCGTCACCGGTGCATCGGGAACTTTAGGTCGTTCGCTTCTCAAACACCTGCACAAAGCTGGTGCAAAAGTGATCGCCCTCTCCTCTGGAAATGAGGAAGTTACTTTGAATTTAGACGGCGAAAGTTTACCTATAAAAACCGTAACTTGGCAAGCTGGCCAAGAGGCAGACTTAGCCCTATTTTTAGAAAAAATCGATATTCTCGTCATTAATCACGGGATTAATGTACACGGAGAAAGAACAGGAGAGGCGATCGCAAACTCATACGAAATTAACACTTTTTCCGCGTGGCGGCTGATGGAACTCTTTTTCTTAACAGTCCGCACTAACGAAAACATCGCTTGCAAAGAAGTCTGGATCAACACTTCCGAAGCAGAAGTAATTCCCGCTGTCAGTCCCCTGTACGAACTTAGCAAACGCGCCCTGGGAGATTTAGTCACCCTGCGGCGGCTAGACGCACCCTGCATCGTTCGCAAACTGATTTTAGGGCCGTTTAAAAGCAACTTAAACCCGATCGGCATCATGTCTCCCGACTGGGTAGCGCAGCAAGTTGTCAAACAAGCTAAAGCTGATGCCCGCAATATCATCGTGACAATTAATCCTTTGACTTTTATCATTTTTCCAGTCAAAGAGTTTTTTGTTTCCCTCTACTTCCAAATTTTCAGCCGGAAAGCGATTTCAGAGATTAAAGCAGTGGCGACATCGGAAAAATCTAGCGTTGAATCTAAGATTAATTAATCAACCAAAACCGGGTTTCCGCAGGGGCGGCGGCTGTGACTGTCCGCCCTGCTGCTAAATTCCACAAAACTAAAGCGTTTATCGCATCGTCACGACTAAGGATCGCGAATTAAATAACTTACACTTTTAATTGTTATTGTGGGATGGGCGTCCCGCCCGTCCTTTTTGGACGGGCGGGACCCCCATCCCACTTTCAAGAGTGGAAGTTATTTAATTCTCATTCCTTACTAAAAAAACCCGGTTCCTACGAGAATATTGCCTATAGCAACGAGGCATCTAGTAAGAAACCGGGTTTTTAGCCGTTTGGTGCGTGCAGGAGTGTTAGTGCGATCGGCTAAAATTCGACTAAACTATGGTGACAAGAATATCTTGAGCGTGAGTGTCAACTTTCATGGTTTCGCCCTCATAAACTTGAATGATTTTGCCGGTGCCGTCGATGACGAAAGTAACGCGCTTGGCATAATCGCCTTTCTCGACATCGTAAGCTTTGGTAATCGTGCCATCAACATCTGCTAATAGCTGGAAAGGCAAACCGTATTTTTCTGTGAACTTTTGGTGCGATTCCTCGTTGTCGCGGCTGACACCGAGAACTACTATATCTTTGCCTTTGTATTCTTCATGGGCTGCTTTGAAGCTTTGGGCTTGTCTGGTGCAGCCGGGGGTGTCATCTTTGGGGTAGAAATACAGAATTACGGTTTTACCGGCGAATTCGGAGAGGGAGACGGTGTTGCCGTTGGTGTCTTTGGCGGTAAACTGAGGGGCAGCGCACCCAACTGGTAATGTCATAGTTTTGTTTTTCTTGGGATTTACCAACCTATTTTAGTTGATTTTGTGCTACTACCGTCAATCTTTTGAATGCGAGGTTCGGGATTGAGTTCATCCCAAGGAAAATTTGCGCTTGGAAATAGTTCGATTGGGCGATTTTCTGCGTTGACTTGCGGGCGATCGCGTGTTAGATTATAAGTGTTTCATCTTATTATAAAAATTTTGTAATCAAGGTAAAAAAAATATGAAGCTAGATATTTTTGACTATGTGTACAATAAAGGTCTGCCTGGTGAATGGCGAGTCGAAGAATGTCGATTAAGCCAAACAAATTTAATTGTGGGTAAAAATGCTAGTGGTAAATCAAGAATTTTGAGGGCAATACATACTCTATCCGAGTTACTATCAGAAAGTGGATCTCTTGCTCCCCGACCCAAAAGCTATGAATGGCATTTGCAGTTTGATACTGATCTGCCTGAACAAAAAACAGAATATATATTGAAAATAGAGAAAGGTCTTGTAATTAAAGAAAAATTAATTATAGGCAGTAAAAGCGATAAGCCACTTTTAGATAGGGATGAATCAGGTGAAGGTACTATATTCGCCAAGAAAATTGACCAAAATATTGATTTTCAAACTGACAAAACAGAACTCGCAGTTGTTAAGCGTAGAGATTCTATTCAGCATCCATTTTTAGAGAATTTATATCAATGGTCTAGTTCCCTAAGATTTTATGAGTTTGGAGCACAGCTAGGTAAAAATACGATGGCTCGTATTCCTTCCACAATGGAATTACTGAAAAATAAAACTGATTTCAAAGATTCTGATTTTGTGGTCGGTATATTTGTGATTGGAAAACAGGAAATAGGCGATGAGTTTATAAAAGCAATTCTCTGTGACATGAGAGAAATTGGTTATAAATTATCAGAGATTGGCACAAAAGTGCCATCTTTAATCAATCCCGATATTTCTGCTGTTGATAGCCCAGATAACTTACCACAATTTTTATATATTCAGGAAGAAGATTTAACTTCGGTTACAGAACAATCAGAAATGTCACAAGGAATGTTTCGAGCTTTATCATTGTTTATTCAAATTAACTACTCTTTACTAGCGAGTAAACCTAGTTGTATTGTGATTGATGATATTGGAGAAGGGTTAGATTATCAACGCTCTTCCTCTATAATTAAAATTCTAATAAAAAAAGCTGAAACAGGATTAATTCAACTTATTATGACTACCAATGATGAGTTTATTATGAATGGTGTTCCGATAGAATATTGGTCATTGATTGAACGAGCTCCTGGAAGTGCAAAATTACATAATATTTATAATTCACGCGAGAAGATTGAGGAGTTTAAGTTTATTGGACTTAATAACTTTGATTTGTTCACCAGTGAGTTTTTGTTACAAAAAGAAGGTGATGAAGAGGCAGCATAAATTATGACACCAAAGAAAATTGCTTGTTTTGTTGAAGGACAAACAGAACAGATATTTGTTGAAAGGTTATTTCAGGAAATTGCTGGTTATAAAAAAATATCTATTGAAACTTATAAATTTCAAGGTGGCAAAGCTAATCGTAGAATTCAACCACATAAATTAAGTACCATAAAAAATGCTCCTTTTTTTGTCCTTTTATATGATTGTGGTAATGATGCTCATGTAGTTTCTGATATCAGAAAACAGCATCAGAGCTTAATCAAGAATGGTTATGAAAAAATTTTAGGGCTTAGAGATTTATACCCAATACCTTTAGGGACAAAAGAAGAAATAGAAACAGGAATCAGAGGATTTTTGAAACCTTTGCAAAAAATAGGAGTCCCAATTTCTGTAATTTTAGCTGTAATGGAAATTGAAGCATGGTTTTTAGCAGAATGGAATTATTTGGCTAAAATAGATAATCGTTTAACCTGTGATTTTATCCTACAAAAATGTGGTTTAGACCTAAGAATTATCGATACTGAACAAAGGGCACGTCCTAGTCAAGATTTAGATGAAATTTATCGGTTAGTAAGTAGAAATTATGATAAAAGTGAAAAAGCTTCGCAAGAGATTATAAATAATCTTGATTATGAACTTTTGTATTTGCACTTGGTTAACAGTGTTAAGCAACTCAAAAGGTTTATTGATGAGATAGATAGTTTCTTGGTTTAGTAAATCAACCGCCAAACTTACCATATAATCTGTAACAATTAAAAATATAGTACCTGTTCAGATGTTCTCTCAATGACTTTTATCCCATCCGAAGCGTTTAAATCTATTAGTTATCCCAGCCGCACCGTAAAAAGAGCCGATCGCGCCGTCCGGTGCAGCCATTTTCAATTACACTTCTTTCAGACAATCCGCGATAACAGTGTTTTCCTAACTGCGATCGCCTCAAATTCCGGTGTTGAAAGCGGCTACACCCGATCGCCCGTATCCGAACTCGTAGCCGAAAACTCGCTACTTTGGCTGATCCAAGTCGGCGTGTTGCGGCGGGAAGTAGACGGACAAGGGATTACCGACAGTTTTCGCCTCACGCCCCTGGGCCGCCAACTCGTGGAAAAATGGGAACAGGAAGGACAGGGAGTGCCGGCCGCGTCATTGTGCGATCGTATGGGAAATGCCGTTAGCCGCGGGTTGGGACTGTTTCTTTAAGCGTTTATTGCTTGTCCCAGTCCGACAGTCCGACAGTCGGACATTCCGACAGTCCGACATTCCGACATTCCGACAATCCGACATTCCCACAGTCCGACATTCCGACATTCCGACAATCCGACATTCCCACAGTCCGACATTCCCACAGTCCGACATTCCCACAGTCCGACATTCCCACAGTCCGACATTCCCACAGTCCGACAGGGAATGAATTCCCTGTCTCATAGCGAAAGTCGGTTAAAACCGACTGCAAGTTTAAATTCAATTCGATGTTGAGTTTCGCATAAAACCGACTGCAAGTCTCAATTTAACTTGATGTTGAGTTTCGCATTGCACGTTAATCAACATCCTCAGTCCTCTTGCAGAGGACTTTCGCTATGAGACAGGGATTTCAATCCCTGTCGGACTGCAAGTTTAAATTCAATTCGATGTTGAGTTTTGCATAAAAGCGACTGCAAGTCTAAATTCAACTTGATGTTGAGTTTCGCATTTCACGTTAATCAACATCCTCAGTCCTCTTGCAGAGGACTTGCGCTATGAGACAGGGATTTCAATCCCTGTCGGACTCGCCGTCAAACGAGTTAGACCGCGATCTCACTTGAGTTTCTTAGAAGGACTGGGGTGTGTTTTCTTTCACGGAGAATCCCACAAGCAAATTTATGCTTTTTTGTGGAATAGGCATCTTGCCTGTTCTTAACAAGGGTGCAAAATGTGAGTATAAATTAAACGCCCGATCGCTTAACTAATACAAATTAAACTTAAATCAACTTAAAATAATGGTTCAAACCGCTTCTAAACCTTTGAGTCTCGATGAATTTCTCCAACTGTCGGAAACCAAACCCGCCAGCGAATTCATCGATGGTCAAATTATCCAAAAACCTATGCCCCAAGGAAAACACAGCACAATTCAAAGCGATTTGGGTGCTGACATTAACCGGGTACTCAAAGCCCAACGCATCGCCCGCGCCTATTCAGAATTGCGCTGTACCTTTGGCGGTCGATCGACAGTACCCGATCTTGCAGTCTTTACCTGGGAACGCATTCCCCGCGACGAAAACGGCGAAGTAGCCAACACTTTCGCCATCGCCCCCGACTGGACAATCGAAATTCTTTCCCCCGACCAAAGTCAAACTAAAGTCGTCCGCAACATTCTCCACAGTCTCGGCCACGGAACCCAGATGGGCTGGTTGATTGACCCGGAAGAAGAACTGGTATTTGTCTATTTTGCCGATCGCACCATAGCAGTTTTTGAAGAACCGGGCGATCGCATCCCCGTTCCAACCTTTGCCGAATCCTTCAATCTCACCGTCGGTCAAATGTTCAGTTGGCTAACGGAATAGCCCAAGGTCGATTTGTGATATTGTTTATGGTTCGACCGGAATGATTTAACCGCAGAGGGCGCAGAGGGCGCAGAGGAAGAGAAGAGAGAGAGTTCTACGGATTTGGTTCGATCAAATGTGCGGTCGATCGCTTATACTAAAATATCTGGTTGTCAGCTCTTCAATGACGAGAGATGACTAAAGTTGTCACTACAAACTTAATTATGATTATTTAACCGGACTTGATATCATCTCTCAAATAACCGCTAACTACTAACAACTAACTACATAAAACGTTTCTCAAAAATGGAAGCTAAATCTTACAAAGACACGGTAAACCTGCCCAAAACCAAGTTTGATATGCGCGCCAACGCCGTCAAGCGGGAACCAGAATTGCAACAATTTTGGGCAGATCAAGAAATCTACGATCGGCTTTCGGAAAATAACCCAGGCGACTTGTTCATCCTGCACGACGGGCCACCCTACGCCAACGGACAACTCCACATCGGCCACGCCCTCAACAAAATCCTCAAAGACTTTATCAACCGCTACCAAATGCTGCGCGGCAAAAAAGTCCGCTACGTGCCCGGTTGGGATTGTCATGGATTGCCGATCGAACTTAAAGTATTGCAGAACATGAAATCGGAGGAGCGGCTAAATCTTACGCCGATCGAACTCCGCCGCAAAGCCGCCGCCTTCGCGCAGCAAACAATGGAACAGCAGCGCGAATCCTTCCAGCGCTACGGGGTTTGGGGCGACTGGGAACACCCGTATTTAACCCTCAAACCCGAATACGAAGCCGCTCAAATCGGCGTTTTCGGTCAAATGGTGCTCAAAGGCTACATCTACCGAGGCTTCAAACCTGTTCACTGGAGTCCGAGCTCGAAAACAGCCCTCGCCGAGGCGGAATTGGAATATCCCGAAGGCCACACGTCGCGCAGCATCTACGTCGGCTTTCACGTGAAAAAATTGTCAAAATCTTTGCAGTCGAAGAAGGCGGGCACGGGGGCACCGCCCCTACAGCGCTATATGCCGAGCCTCTGGGCGGCGATTTGGACGACTACTCCCTGGACAATTCCGGCAAACTTGGCGATCGCCGTCAATCCCGAACTGACTTATGCCGTGGTGGAACCGCCGGCAAATTCCCACATCGCACAACAATTTATGTTAGTAGCTGTCGATGCGGTCGATCGGCTGTCGGCAACTTTTAACACTGAATTAAAAATACTGGCCACCTTCAAAGGCAAAGAATTAGAAGGCTGCATCTACAAACACCCGCTGTTCGATCGCGAAAGTCCAATTGTTGCCGGCGGTGACTACATTACCGCCGATTCTGGTACGGGATTGGTGCACACTGCACCCGGCCACGGACAAGAAGACTTTATAGTAGGAAAACGCTGCGGTTTACCAGTTTTAACGCCCGTAGATGAGAACGGAAATTTCACCGCAGAAGCCGGACAGTTTGCAGGTTTAAATGTCCTCGGAAATGGCAATGCCGCAGTGATTGATGCCCTTGCCGAAGCAAATTGTTTGATTAAAGAGGAAAGTTACGCTCACTCTTATCCTTACGATTGGCGCACGAAAAAGCCGACTATTTTTCGGGCGACGGAACAGTGGTTTGCCTCCGTTGAAGGGTTCCGCGATGAAGCCTTAAAAGCGATCGCCGAGGTGAATTGGATTCCCGCCCAAGGGGAAAATAGAATCACTGCAATGGTGGGCGATCGATCCGATTGGTGTATTTCTCGCCAGCGGACTTGGGGCGTTCCCATTCCCGTATTCTACGACGAAGAAAACAACGAACCGCTGTTAAATGAAGAAACGATCGCCCATGTGCAAGCCATCTTTGCCGAGAAAGGTTCCGATGCTTGGTGGGAATTGTCGATCGATGAATTGCTGCCGGAATCTTACCGCAATAACGGCCGCACTTACCGCAAAGGTACAGACACGATGGATGTGTGGTTTGACTCTGGTTCTTCCTGGGCCGCAGTTGCCCAAGGTCGATCGGAATTAAACTATCCTGCTGATATCTATTTGGAAGGTTCAGACCAACACCGCGGCTGGTTTCAATCCAGCTTGCTTACCAGTGTAGCAACTAACGGCGTTGCTCCTTACAAAACAGTTTTGACTCACGGTTTTGTGCTAGATGAAAAAGGCCGGAAGCAGAGCAAATCTGAAGGTAATGTCGTCGATCCGGCAGTCGTAATTAAGGAATATGGAGCAGATGTTTTGCGGTTGTGGGTGTCTTCGGTAGACTACTCTGCCGACGTGCCTTTGGGCAAAAACATTCTCAAACAGCAGTCGGATGTTTACCGCAAAATTCGCAATACAGCTAAGTTTTTGCTGGGCAATTTGCACGACTTTGACCCGGCAAAAGATGCCGTTGCTTACGAGGAATTGCCGGAACTCGACCGCTATATGCTGCACAGAATGGGCGAAGTTTTTGCGGAAGTCCAAGATGCTTTTGAAAGCTTCCAATTTTCGCGATTCTTCCAAACTGTGCAGAATTTCTGTACGGTGGATTTGTCGAATTTTTACTTGGATATTGCCAAAGACAGACTTTACATCAGCGCGACAGATACCCTTCGCCGCCGCAGTTGTCAGACGGTGATTGCAATGGCTGTGGAGAATTTGGCAAGGGCGATCGCACCTGTTTTGTGTCACATGGCTGAGGATATTTGGCAGTACCTTCCCTATCCGACTCCTTACAAGTCCGTGTTTGAAGCCGGCTGGGTGCAAATTGATGCTTCGTGGCACAATCCAGAATTGGCTACTCGCTGGCAGTATTTGCGGCAAGTGCGTGGCGAAGTTAACAAGGTTTTGGAAAAAGCCCGGATTGAAAAGGCGATCGGTTCTTCTTTGGAAGCTAAGGTTTTGGTGTATGTTCCCGATGTGGAAAAAAGACAGCAATTGGAAGCTTTGAATCCCAGCAGCGAAGAATTGGTGGATTATGTGCGATCGCAAAATTCAGTGATAGAGTTAGCGGCACAGGAGAAAGCAAAAGCAGCACAAGATAAACAGGAAGAACAAGCGGCCAAAGTTGCCAAAGTCTTGACAGAAAACAAAATTTATGTTGAGGCGGAAACGATCGCAGAAAAGGGCGATCGACCTTCTCAGATAGTAGAGTATTCTGTCCCTGAACTGTCGGCTTCAGATTCTGGGCAAATCTTAGATCGAGCCGCCGAGTTTGTGGCTAATTTGCCTGAATATGCGGGCAACTTTTTTACAGAATACCAACAAGTTTGGGTAACACTTGGGCTGTTAGCCTCTGTGTTAGTAACGGGCAGAGTAACGCTGGCGATTTTGGATACGATGAATCAGATTCCGATGTTGGGAGGCCTCTTTGAAGTCATCGGCATCTTATTTACAATCTGGTTTGCTTTCCGTCACTTGCTGTTTGCGGCCAACCGTCAAGAAATTGCACTACAAATTGATTTGCTGACAGCAGATGTGCTGGGCCAGACAACCGCGATCGTGCTTGCAGAAACAAAGGCGATCGTCCTCGCACCGCCAGTAGAGACAGCGCTTGTGCTTGTAGAAACACAGGCGATCGTACAAACAGCCCCAGCCGAAAAAGTCTTTGTAGAAACACCCGAAATCCCGGAAGCAGAATTAGTTGCGATCGAACCCAAACCAGAAATTCCTGCTGAAATAGCTGTAACGCACGATTCTACAATGACCGGGAACGGTGTAGACGAACTGCGGTATTTGTTCATTACTTCGCAAGTCGAACTGGTAGAATCGAATGCAATCCTGCAAGAATTGCCGTACAGTTATCAGTCTCCCGAATTGGCGATTGGTGTAGTGAAAGCAGACGGGGAAAAGTGCGATCGCTGCTGGAATTACTCTACTCACGTCGCAGAGTCGATCGAACATCCGCTAATTTGCGAACGCTGCGTTTCAGCAGTAGACCACAAATTCTAACCGTATGATGTACACAGCACACCGCTGTAACTGTCATTGCGACCTATACGCCAAGCAATCGCAGACTCCGTGATGGCTTCACTATCTACTCGTTACCAGGCTCCTGCCTGGTAACGCAGATCCGGAGGCTCTGCCTCCATCTTCCCAGCCGAGGCAGAGCCTCGCTTATATGGGTTCCAAGGCAGAGCCTTGGAACCAGTTAAATCAATCAAACAATGAGTGGGATGGGCTTCTAGCCCGTCACAAATATGCTATTTCTTAAAAAAACGGCAGACGATTTCGCCAGGGTTGTTTTGTCCAAACGCCAAAACAGTTCCATCTTTCTTAACTGTAGTGCGATCGCGGCAATTGTAGATTTCCAGAGGCTGTTTAACTCCATCAACACTCAGAATTACCCTGTATTCCCAATAATTTTTTGCACTGCGTTTGATATCGACAATGCAAATCTCGCGCCCTTGATAATTGCGGCAAACAGAGGCGTCAGCAGGAAGCGCATTCCAGAAAAAAGATATTAATAACAAAAAGTAGCAAACACATTTCATCATCTGCGATCGCCTTTTCCTTTACGCTACTCCGAACCCAGTATGCGGACGCTTGTAAGGTGGATGCAACCCCAACACAATATCCTCCTCAGACACTCCCATCTCCACAAATTCCCGTGCAATATCCACTTCTGTCATATTGCGCTGAATCCAAATTTTGCCATCCTTGATATCCAAATGAATGAAACAGTTGTATATCCGCTTTAGTCCCTCCCAGCCAACATCGAGTAACTGATAGTGGTCGTGTTCCCAATCAAAAACAAGCTGGCATTCAACGTCTGGATTAGGCTTTTCTAGCGTTGCTTGTTGAGTTAGCAATTTTCGGATACACTGGCGGTAATGCTCTACTCTTTCCATTCCACAATTACCTTTTTTTACAGCATCGTAAAATAAATCTCTAGCAGCCATTTATGTACAATACAGCTTTTATATCTCTTATCTATTCTACTGCATAACCCGTATACTTCCGCATAAACGGCGGCTGAAATCCCCAAACAATATCCTCTTTGGGAACTCCGGCTATTACTAAATCTTCAGCAATATCATCTTCAGTGGCATTCCATTGAAGCCAAATTTTCCCGCCCTTGATATCAATGTGAATGCTACAGTGATGCACCCTAGTCTGCTTGTCCCAGCCCACATAAAAGATTTGGTAATGATCTCGTTCTGTATCAAGAATTGTCTCGACTTCAATGTCTCCGTGAGCAGGTTTGCGCTTGCCGTACTCCAGTAACATTTGCTGCACAATTTGCCGATATTTGATTAATTTTTCCATTGCCAACTTATTTTGATAATCAACTGACAGTATTGTGCCAGCGACTTAGCAATTGGGGGCGCCCTCAAGTCGCGACATCATAAGATAGCTGAACCATACCAGAACTGTATGTCTGGCATCCAGTTAACTGCAAATTTGTAGTATTTATGGGATTAACAAATAAAGGAATTCCCTCGCCCAAAATAATCGGGTGCACCGAGAGAATGACCTCGTTGACAAAGTTTTGATTTAGGAAATCGCGAATCAGCAGAGAACCTCCCACCAACCAAATATTCTTGCCCTCAAGCAAGCGCAAATCATTGACAAAAATCTCTAAATCTGTTACCACTTCGACATCAAAAGTGGCTTGAAAATCTAGATTTTTTGTAAAAACATAACTTTTTTTTTCCTGGTACGGATACTCGCCAAAAGTTAGAACTTGTTCGTAAGTTTTCCGACCCATGAGAACCGTATCGATGCTATCTAAGAAGTTACTATAACCGTAATTTTGGTCTGTAAACAGCCAGTCAATATCGCCATTCGATCGCGCAATATAACCGTCCAAGCTAGATGCAATGTATAGTACAATTTTTCGCATGGCAACACCGAGGTTTTTGGGGCTATTGGGGCGATGATAGCCCCAGTCACCTTAATTTTAAATGATTTAGCGTCCTGACGGTAACTTGAGTTCGATACCCAGCTTTTGACCGACATCGATCGCATTATTAGCAATATCAATCGCGCCTCCCACACCAGTACCGAGAATACCAGCCAACGCGACAAGAGCTGTTAAGCTTTTCTTTAACCTGGCTTTATTCCATTCGTTCTCCGGTTTCTCGACTTCCGTTTCGACATCTTCAATATCGATAATTACGCCCTCGCGGATGTCTTCGGGTAACTGGGCGGCGGTTTCGCGCATCAATGCAGTCAGTTTTAGCAGTTCTGCCCAGAAGTGTTGAACGCTTATTGATAGGATTCTGAAAATAGACATACGAATCCTATAAAATGCTGATTTCAGCAATT
>NZ_JAUBOZ010000057.1:0-49791 GCF_036700475.1 Microcoleus sp. T2B6
AAACAAAATGGTACACCGCATATTTGTCTATAAGTGTATCATTTTGTCTATTTATTCGCTACCTAGGGACTAGCTCCATGCTATCGGCTGTACCTGTCTGTACGTAACGACAGATGCGGGTTCGATCCGCAGTAGCAAGGAGCGCGGATTTGGTCTGGGTGGAATGTGGCAGCGGGTCGAGCAGATTAGCGCTCAGCTAAAGCCGCAGGAGCCTCACGCTGTACCCTATACGGGTCAGCGTTGAGAGGAATGCGGGTCAAAGAGGGGGGTTCAACACCCCCTTCTTTGACAATTTCTTTTGTAATGTTCGTAGGAATTCTCTAAACACATCGCTTTGGGTTCGAGATGTTAACTCGCAATACTTGACCAGAACCTCTTTTTCTTCTGAAGTAAGCCTAAACGTTGTTGTTTCTGTTTGTTTCACGATTGTATTTACATTAAATATGCAGTACAATTGTCTCATGAAACTAGCCTACCAGTTCAAACTACTGCCAACGTCCGACCAAAGACGCCGTATGAGCAAATGGCTCGATATGCTACGGCATCAATACAATTTTTTGTTGGCAGACAGATTTGATTGGTTTGAAATGAACAGGTGTTCAGTTAATGCCTGTCCACTGGTATGCAGTATTGCATCCCCAAGGGAACATCCTGAGTATTACGGACAGAAACGCTCACTTGTGTCTCTCAAGACAGAAAGAGAATGGTACAAAGATATCCATGCCGATGTCTTGCAGGACATGGTGAAGCGAGTAGACCTGGCATTTGCTCGTTTTATCAAAGGTGATATCAATGGTAAGCGGAGCGGGAAGCCTCGATTTAAAGGCAAAAACCGCTATCGCACTTTCGCTTATCAGCGAGTGAAGTCTGACTGCATCCAAGGGAATCGAATTGAACTTCCCAAGCTAGGAAAAATCAAATTCATTCAACATCGCCCTATTCCTGACAGTTTTGTCATTAAGAGAGCATTGGTTACTCTCAAAGCAGATGGTTGGTATGCGACACTGACTCTAGAAGATGCATCAGTCCCTGACACTCCTACTATTGGCATTGAACCGACTGAAACTAACAGTATTGGCGTTGACGCGGGATTGGAATATTTTGCCGTCTGCTCAGACGGCACGATGGTAGAACCTCCTAAATTTTATCGGCAAGCCGAAGAGAAATTAGCCAAACTGCAAACCAAAAGAGAGCTAAGAAAAAAAGGTTCTACTGCACGTCGCAAACTTGGGTCACGCATTGCATGCGTTACATCAACAGGTAGCTAGACAACGCAAACAATGGCATTTTGAGCTTGCAGGTGAGTTGGTCAACAAGGCTGAGGTTATCTTTGTAGAAGACCTTAAAGTTTCCAATATGGCAAAACGCAACAAACCCAAGCAAGATGAATCGGGTAAGTTTTTGCCTAATGGTCAATCCGCAAAGTCCGGGTTGAACAAGAGTTTTGCTGATGCGGGGATAGCTGGGTTCTTGAACGAAATCCTTCCGTACAAGGCCCAAAGAGCTGGGCGGTTGGTCGTGAAAGTTAATCCTGCTGGAACATCTCAACATTGTGCAATGTGCCTCAACAGAGTTTCAAAGGAGTTAAGTGATAGGTGGCATGAATGCTCTTGTGGTACATCCATGCCTCGTGACCTGAACTCTGGAATTCTAATAAAGAAAGTGGGGCCCTAGCGTTCGCCTCACTATAAAACGCGAATCCGGGAATTCTCGGAGGAGAAGCCCACACTCTAGTCTTTGATTGAGTGTGGGAGTACGTCACTTGGAGATTCAGAGCGAACTGGGAGGGGGAACAAAGGTTATTATTGTTGTATCTGTTAGGATTATCCCAATTTAGTAAAAACAGGAGTGCGAGCCGGAGTTCTCTTTCGCGAGATAGAAATGCAAGCGAGCAGGATGCTTGCACTCCTAAAAAACGCTCTTAGGTTAAAACACTGACTGAGAAAATTCAGGTAAATGGCAATGTGTTTATCTAAATCTAAATATAAAATTAGAGCGACGGAGTGAAAGGTGCAACTATTATGTCTTATAGCGAATTTTCCCTAGATGATATTAAGCATAAACTCGGCTTAACAATTAGAGAAGTATCTGAAGTCTTTACGGCTGTAGAACCGATCGCACCCAGTCAGCTTTTAAAGGAAACCTTAGCCGAAAATATTCCCTTAGCCTTGGGAATTGACACGGAAAAAGCGCGATCGGAGATGATAGTCGCTCCGGTATTGATTGAACTCCGCAGGCGGTGCGATCGTCAAATCAGCCTCTTTTCCGGTACGGAATTTAATATTGATCGAGTCAAAGGACTGAATGGCATTTGTGACTTTATGATTAGTCATTCACCAGAACAATTATCTTTAAATGCTCCCGTGTTTACACTTGTCGAAGCCAAGAATGACAATATCAAATCGGGAATTGCCCAGTGCATTGCAGAAATGTTGGCAGCCCAGATTTTTAATATTCAAAAAGATAACAGCATTTCCTGTGTTTATGGTGCAGTGACAACAGGCAGTATCTGGAGGTTCATGAAACTAGAAGATAGGACGGTTTATAGTAAACTACCCGCTACCAACCGCGTATAGCGGTATAGTGGGGGCTTTCAATAGCCCGCTATGCATCACCGCTCAAAGAACAGCAAAGCCCCGAACCTTCAGGCTGGTTTACAACAACCCCAAGAGCCGAAATATTTTTCGCCCCGTTATAATCTGCATCGCCAACATAGCCACAATGTCCACAAACAAACTGCTTACCTTGCCGATAAGATTCACCCCGAACCGGGTGGATATGGTTGCAGTTATGGCAAGTCTGCGACGTGTATCTAGGGTCGATCAACAAGATTTTTACGCCATATTTTATCGCTTTGTAAATCAAGAATTGCCGCAATTGGAAGAACGCCCAACTATTACTCAACCTCCGCTCTTTTTTGCTGCGAGGAAGGCTATTGGTTCGCTCTCTGATTCCGGTCAAATCTTCCAAAGCAATAGCTTGGCTACTCGACTTAGCCCTAGTTATCAGTCGATGGCTGATGGTGTGATTTACCAATTCCTGAAAGCGTTTTTCCTTGCCCGACAACCGTTTCAACAATGCTCGACATCTGCGTCGAGCACTGCGTGTGCCTTTCGTAGCTTTTTGTTGGATATCCGCTCTAAGTTTGGCGTAATGATTTCTAATTGCGGTAATTTCTTTGCCGCTAAATTTATCCCCTTCGGATGTAACAACAATGTCAGTTCGCCCCAAATCACACCCCAAAACTTTGTCGGTTTCGATTGGTTCTGGTGGTACAGATTCAAGCTGAATGTTCAGATAGTAAGTACCATCTTTACGTTTTACTAGCGTGGCTGTTTTGGGGACTTGCCCCTTCAACAATCCAAGCTGATAGTTGCCAATAGCAAGTGGAAATCGCTCTCTACCGTTGATAGTGGTCAAACTTACAGTCCAGTCTTTCTCTCTGAAAGAGAAGGTGCGGGGGTCGTAAGTGGCACTTGTTGGAGCAAAGTTTTTAACTGGCTTGCCATCTTTCTTGGCCGTTTTCCTGTTACCAGAAACCCGTCTAATCGCATGAATCGCCAACTGAGCAGACAAGCCGAATCTAGTTCTGACATCGTGATAAACCAAGGACTGTATCGCCAACTCGTTTGTCAGAGTTGGAGGAGCAGTTTGGTTCACGTATTCGCAAGCATTAGCAAACGCCAGGAGCGTCGAATCGATTTTCGTCGATTGCTCCGGCGTTACTTCGAGCTTGCAAGATACTGTCAGGACTTGTTTCATGACGCCACTATATCTCAACGCGTGAAACTATGACAATCAAATAATTTGTTCGTTTACTTATACACCGCCTCACTTGTTTAGCGCCTACGGGATTATCGATTTGGTTGGTGGTGCAATGGCTCTCTCACGCGCATTGCTCACGCCACCATACCGAAACGGTATGGTGGGGGAATCCTGCTGTTTTAGTTGAAAATATTCAACTAATTCTAGGTATGTTAATGCAAATTGTTCAGTTGACTCGCCCAACCCTTCCGTGCCTTTGAAGTTCCCTAGTACATTGTACGATCGCACCGTCCCAAGACTGCGATCGAAGTTAACTCGGCGGTTAGATCCCATACCTCAAATATCGATATATGACGTTCCGTGTTTCAGTCTAGCGATCGAACTTAAATTCTTTTCAACAATCTTCCCCGTACTAAACTTGACGAGATTCTGCTCGACCGACTAAATATTAAGTTGCTGTTTCAACGTGGAACCCAACAGTGGTTTACCGTGAGGCTCTCATATATCGATATCTGATGCCTACTCTCGATATATGATACTTAAATCATCTACTTAATTCAAAACCATGCAAATTCGACTAGCAGTCATCAGCAATGCTGGCGGCACTGGCAAAACCACACTTTCAGTTCACCTCGCCTACGAACTGGGGTTAAGGGGTTTGAAAGTAGCCATTATGGATCTCGACCCCCAAGGCTCCCTGACCCTTTTTTGCGGTCTAAATCCGCCAGAGCCAGAACACACACTGTCCGCCATAATGCGAGAAAGCTTCAATGGCTCTTGGCCTCTTACTCCTAGCTGGAGTCCCCACACCAATAATGTAACCGTTTGTCAAGGCGGAATGACGCTGACACAAACAGCAGACGAGTTAGTTCTGCACAAGCGTGGCGCTTATCTTCTAGGCGATTGCCTGAGCGACTATCCAATGGATCACGACCTAATTATCTTCGACTGCCCCGCTACCCTCGGCCCCTTGCCCTTGATGGCACTAACTGCTTGCACTCATATAATAGTGCCCGTACAGCTCGAACCAAAATCAATTCAAGGAGCAGCTCACCTGCTGGAGTGGTACTACCACCATTGCAAACAATTACGCCTCAAGCCGCAACCAGAAATCTTAGGGTTTGTACCCAACCAATACGATACGAAACGAGCCGTCCACCGACAACTTTTAGAGTCATTGCCAGCCCAGCTAGAGCAGATGAATATCCGCGTTTTTCCACCTATTCGGGACAGTGCAGAATTTGTCAATGCCAGCGGTCAAGGGTTGCCCTTACACATTTACCGCCCCCTTCACCCAGCTTTAGGCGACTTCAAAGAAATTGTTAAGCACCTGGCTACCTTAATGGGAAATGAAGTTGCTCCGGCTGTTGCCAAAAAAGGCAAAAAAAAGAAATAGTATTTGATTCATACTCACAACTTGCTTGCTTAGCGAAAACAAGTCCTTCGTTTCTGACTAAGAGCCATGAACTCACTTTCTCCAATCCCCAATCAAAAATCAAAAATCGCTATGGCCACCCGTAAAGCTCCCGACTTGGGAAATTATTTTTCATCCGCCAAGCAGTCAATGCACCTCTCTGAAGCTGAATCCGAGATTCAGGAACTCAAAGCAGAAATTGAAGAACTGCGAAAATCGGGTTCAACGGAATTGGAATCTCAATTGACTGCACTGCGAGAACAACTAGAATCCGCCAGCGGTATCCTCTCCATTTCACTCTTACAAATTCAGCCTAATCCTGAACAACCCAGACAGACTTTTTTGCCAGAAAGTATCGAGTCCATGTCCCGTTCCCTCGCTAGTGACGGACAACTGCAACCCATTATCTTGATTCAACGGGGGGATTTGGTGATATTCGATGGAGAGCGGCGCTGGCGCAGCGCTAAAAATCTGGGCTGGCAAACTTTGCAAGCTGTGATCGTTCCAGAACCCGCGGCTTTGCACCGCAAAGCACTGCTGACTTCCCTGCACCGGGAAGATCTCAATCCCCTCGATAAAGCAGAAGCTATTGTGCGGGAGTTGTCTGAAAATACGGGTTTGGAAGCTGCAACTATCCCCCGCATTCTCTCGACAGTGGTGCGACGCTTGAACGCGCAAAAACGGATGAACTTGGTTTCCGAGTTGGTGACGGTGGCACCTGACGAGCAGCAACAGGGTTTGGCCGCTGTGGGTTTGGATGAACAAGAGTTGGCCGTTTTGCGGACACTGTTGGATTTGCAGCTCAATCCCGCTTCTATCGATGCCAACATTTTCCCGATGCTGTCTTTGGCTGATGACCTTAAGACTGCTATCAGGCAATTAGGACTTAAAGGGGTTCATGCAATGGCTCTTTCTAAACTCTCTGCTAAAAATTTAGTCTTGCCAGAGGAAGAAGCGCAGCCGATTAGAGTTCAAGCAACCGATCGAGTTATTGCCGAGAAATTGTCGGTGACTCAAACTCGTAAATTGGTGCAAGAAATTATCAATTCTAATCTGGATGATTTCCCAGGGGCAGCCCGCCAATTCAAGCAGGTTAAGTTGGCAGCCGGGAATTTGAAAAAGCTCTCACCTCAAGTGTTGGAGCAAGCTGAGGTTGACCAACTTGTGGAGTTGCAGGAGGTTTTGCGCCAAAAGCTGGCGGAAATTGAGGCGGTTTTAAAGCAAAATACTGAGAAATAACGGCAAAGTTTCGATCGGTCTGCTTGCTAAAATCGATCGAGTGGAAACACTCGCCGTTTTCATCGCTCCGTATGCCTCTAATCTTGGCAAACCAGGGTACGAAAAAACCGCTGAGATACGAGCGGGAAGGGGGTTGGTTGATGATTTCTGCGGCGTGGGCTTCGTCGTCGGGGATGGGGCCGATCAGGTCGAGTTGTAAGGCGTCGATTAGGTCTTGGCGGACTTGGGCGGGGGTTGTTGGGGTTGCATTGATATTCATTATATGCCTTTACCTTTAATTAGATTGTTTAATAATTAGTCCAAACTTTAATGCCTAAATGATTCCTTACTTGTATCAAAGGAATCTTTTTTTTTGAGTCATAGCTTGCACAGATGTATGAAGGTTTCCTAATTGAATCTTTGTTTTTTTGCCAATAAAACGCTGACCTGTAGTAATCACTGTATAAGGTTTGACTGTCAGCACTTGAGTGCTGGTGTTATACGAATTCGGCTTCATCAATTCTTCATAAGTAGTGACAAGATTAACTGTTCGCAGGTATCCAGGGTCTTCCAACGACAGTTTTTCTCCTTCTTTTTTGATATTTTTATAAGCTTTTTCTAAGTTAGAAAATAAAATTAGAGCTATCCCCATAGATTGTGGATTCACTGTACCAGGAATCGCTACCCATTCGAGACTTCCCAGAATTTCCCCTTGATCCTCTTTTAGGTGAGTAAATATCCAAGGCATATCTACCAAATTAATTGTTTCGCTTTGGGTAATCACTCCAATTTCATTAATTACGACAGGATTATAGCTTTTATTTATAACTTTAAGCAAAAAATAATTTATTAAAGGCTGTTGTATTGCTGGCAAGCTATCACGCTCACGTTCAACTGTAACTATTATTTTGATTCTATCTTTATTCAAGTCATAAATAAATCTAATTACAGTAATTAATATAAGTAAAGTAGTAGTAAACGCAGTATATTCTTGAAATTGAATCGGTGTTAAAGATGATAGCCACGATTTTAAAATATCAAACATTATGTAATTCCTCTGCGCTCAATGCTTCGGCAAGAGCTAGATTGGTAAAGTCATATAGCTAGGGCTAGCTAGTAGGGTGCGTCAGTTGTAAATCCTTGGCTAACAGCGATAATTTTCTCCCTGATGCACACTACTTGTATTGTGCTTAGCACGACCGGCATTGTTTTATGC
Organism: Microcoleus sp. T2B6; assembly: GCF_036700475.1. Lineage (NCBI taxonomy): Bacteria > Bacillati > Cyanobacteriota > Cyanophyceae > Oscillatoriales > Microcoleaceae > Microcoleus > Microcoleus sp. T2B6. The sequence continues at coordinate 7,614 of NZ_JAUBOZ010000057.1, forward strand.
GGCAACAAGGACTTGATCGGGTGACAGAAAAGCTAAGATGATATCGTTTTGAGGAATGCCTTCCTCAATTAAATCTTGGGTAATGCCGCATTCCATACCGTCATATTCAATGTAGATTTTACCAGCTTCCAACGTGATATAAATGAGGTTTCCTCTGATTCGCCGCCCCCGATCCCAACCAACTTGCATCAAGGCGTAGCGATCGTGAGTTTCGTCAAACACGGGATCAAGTCGGATCTCTCCGTGAGAAGGCTTTAATTGGGCATATTTCCCGATTACCTGTTTGACAATTTCTCGGTATGTGGTTGCATTATCCGTTAAGTTATCCATTGTTGAACCTCTATTTTTTCTAAATCGATTACTACCAAATTTAAGGGTATTTCTGTAATGGCGAGTTCGCCAATAGGTTCGCTGAAAATGCCGTTATAGGCCAGAGTGGGAACGGCTAAATAAATTATCCGTTCTGGGTCAACTTGGCCTAGCAATAACCGATAGAGTATATATTGACCAAGAGCTTGTTCCAGATCGGCAATAGGTGACACTCCTCGAAATTCTTTAATTTCAATGGCGATGCGGGTATTTTCTCGCTTTGCGCCAATAAAACGCCCTTCTATTTTGTTGTTGACTTCGGACGCTGCCGCTGCCAAGTCTACAAAGAGAAATCGCTCTCCGTAAGAAATTACATAGGGGTCGTTAGTGATTTCCCAACCATCTTTTATCAGCGCTTCTTTAACGATATTATGGATTGTATCTCTTGCCGGCATTCTTTCCTCAAATTGTCTCGGTTCGCTTTTGCTGAGTAGATGTAATTATTCGTAAATTTTGTTTGGCGAATATGCCATTTTTTATTAACGACTTGACAAAGCAGGAGATAATGTGTTACGGCAAGCGCCCCAAGCTGAACAAAACTCCTATTTGTGTGATAATTGCAATTTTATCATAGATGAGATTTGCATAAGTAGTTAGACAGAATTAATTACACAAATACATAGTAGAATGATATTCCAGGCAAAATTATGAGTTAATTAGAATTTCATATGTTTATCAGGGAAATAAATCCTCTTTCGTCTAAATTGCTCGACTCGAATTTATCGCCAAAGCCGACATCATCAGGTACGTCAGAGAGCACATTGCCTCATATTAGCTTCGCAAGGAGTAAAAAAAGGAGAGTTAATGAATATTTTTAAAATAAGTTATAAGACCCTCTATAACTGGTTCAATCGGTGGGAATTAGAGGGAATGATAGGACTTTATAATAAACCAGGAAGAGGTTCTAAGCCACTATTTAACTCTTCGCAGAAAGCCCAAATTAAAGAAGGGGCTAAACAAGAGCCAAGGCAATTAAAAAATGTTAGCCAAAAAGTTCAAGAAACCTGGGGCATAACTCCCAGTACAAAAACAATTCAAAGAATACTAAAAACTCTAAACATGAGTTGGCAACTCCTTCGTAAAGGAGTTGCCGGAACGCCTCCAGCCCAGGAATATCAAGAGAAAAAGGCGCAATTAGAAGAATTAAAGCAATTGGATGATCAGGGTAAAATTGATTTATATTACTTGGATGAAACGGGATTTTGTTTGATTCCTTGTGTCCCCTATGGCTGGCAGGATATCGGAGAATATTTAACAATTCCTAGTCGTAGTCAGCGAATGAATGTACTAGGAATCATGAATCGAAATAACCATCTTGAAACTTATATTTCATCTCAAAGTATTAATTGCGATGTGGTTATTGCCTGTATTGATGCTTTTTTCCCCACAGTAGATAAGCCAACGGTGATTGTCACCGATCAAGCTTCTATTCATACCAGTGATGCTATTGTTGACAAAATAGAAGAGTGGAAACAACGTAATATTACTCTTTTTGAGTTGCCTTCTTACTCACCTGAATTAAATTTAATTGAAATTTTATGGCTGTTTATTAAGTATGAATGGATTGAAATATCTGCTTACAAGAGTTGGGGAACTTTTGTTACATCTGTGGAAAAAATCCTGAAAGAATTTGGAGAAAACTATGTAATTAATTTTCTCTAGCTACTTAGTGGATATTTTTAATCGAATTCCTAACACTCGTATCTCACCGATTGCAGCCGAGTTTGCCCAAAAAATTCTTGAATTCAATCAACACAGACTGCTTAACTTGAGGAAAACGCTACCGTGAAAACACACTCAACGCTTTTTTTGGCTTGGCAAGATCCAAACAGCCGTTCCTGGTTTCCCATTGGCAGGCTAACATTTGACGGAACCAACTACCAATTTACCTACACGCAAGGCGTTTTAGAAGCTCAACAGAAGTGCGGTTTTGAACCCTTGCCCTCGTTTCCGCGCTTAGGTAAAGTATATACATCAACCTACTTATTTTCCGTATTTGCTAATCGGTTGATGCCGACAAATCGCCCCGATTACTCAAGTTTTATTCACTGGCTAAATCTGACTCAAAATGAAAGCGATCCAATTGCCATGTTAGCTCGCAGCGGTGGGCGGCGAGAAACAGATACTCTAACTGTTTTTCTCATTCCTGAACCAGATTCAGAAGGGCGGTATCGCCTCCACTTTTTCTCGCATGGGTTGCGCTACTTGCCACAATGTGCGATTGAGCGAATTAACTGTTTAGAACCTGGAGAAAAGTTGTGGTTGGCTCACGAATTTCAAAATCATTATGATTCTAAAGCATTGACTTTAAATACAGAAGACCACTACATTGTCGGGTATTGTCCGCGATATTTGAAGAGTGAGATTTTTGAACTTCTCTTGAGGAATCCTAGTTTTGTAGAAGTGCGTGTAGAGCGAGTAAATCAACCGCCAACACCGTTTCAGTTTCGCCTGCTGTGTAATATAACTACTCAATGCTATAATGACTTCCGCCCATTTTCAAGTCATGAATATCAGCCGCTCAGCAGCTCTTAGGTACTGGAAAACCCTTGCAACTTCGAGTTAGACTCCTCTTGGCAAAGTTGAGCCAAACATTCATCACTGCAAGTCGCTCAGGAGCCTTTTCGCAATCCGGCTTGCTCGATCGGCGCTTTCTTCCCCAATCCGGTCTCACCGGAGTGCTACTGAAGTGGGGACTTATAGCAATTTAGTATCAATTGCTACATTCTGCACCAAATATCCGAGAGAGCCCAACTGCTAAAAGCCGATCAACTGCTTGCGAGCGATCGCCCTCAAGATCTCAAAGCGGTTCTATACTGGGCTTTTTTCTTGTTGGTGCAAAGATTCGGCTTCTTCACGAAGTTGGGCAAGCGCTTCTTCGGATAAGTTTTCAAGCATTGAATTTAGCTGCTTTTTATTACCATTTTCGGGGCTGCTGGTGGCGAGAGATTGTGTCGGCATCAAGCGAGGATTCGCGCTGTAAAAAATTTTCAAAGAGCTGAAAAAATGTATCAAGCGCTTGGGATTCATCTTCTGAATACAAAAGGATAATTCGCGCCCAAGACTTGGTAGATGGCTGGTTAAATTGTTTTTCAATCCAGTCTTGAAATTCTGCAAATTCTTGTTCCTGTTCAGTAACAGGAATTCCGAGTTGGCGACAGGCTAAAGTGTAACCATCTAAAAAAGCTTGCAGACTAAAGATAGAACGCTTGCCGAGATAAAGGGCGGTTCTAGTTTGGATTTTATCTAAAAGCTGATCAAAATTGTTTTCTGCTGTAATTGGGGGTGTAGCTTGAGGATTTTTCCAGGCATATTCTTTGAGGGATGGCAGGGTGGATTAATTGTCGAAAAAATAAACTAAGCTGATTGGGCTATTTGTTGATGCTACGTGAAGGATTTAACTGGTTGATCTCGGTTAGAAAAACCGAAAAGCAACTCACTGATATTTTCAAGTTGGTTAGCCATCAATCTTAAAGCTTGAGGAAGAGTATTCGTACCACTCATCCGAGCTCTCTTATACTAAAAGTGGAATAATAGTGAGGAAGGCGTTAAGAGATATGGAATATTGAGCGAATTTACAGCACTCTTTGACTTGATGGCTTCTGAGTGATGGCAACAAAAGCGAGCGCCGCAAGAGTGAGAAATGAGCTATGACAAAACCCAAGAGGTATCCCGACAATTGGCACTCTTATTGCGCTCTCCGTGAAAGAAAGTGCGCTCTGGCGCTGTACTAAATGCAACCAACAATGCCTCCGACCCGGTAAGAAAAGTGGCTTAACCAAGTCCGAACGCTGTGCCTTAACTTTGAGTGTGATTCGTTTAGCCTAAAGTGAGCCGAAAAGCTTACGGGACGGTTAGCCTAGCTGCAATCAGCTAGTGACAACTGATTACACTTGTAGGTGAGTCCAAGAGACAAGTCTTACCCCGCAGGTGCAGCGGTGAAAGCATATCCCCTATGTTGTTGGGTAGCAACCAACAACATAAAGCGGGGATAAAAGGCAGAACTACTGATAGCCGAATTTGGTAACTGCCGAGCAAGAACTCATGCGTAGCGTCAGCAAAGATGTGTTTGAACCATCGTAAAAGGCAATGGTCTAACGGCTGAATAAGACCAAGCCAAAAGGCAAGGATAGGGTATTGGCAAATCCAATATTGACCAATAAGCACTACCCAAAAACCCGGTGGAGAGCATCGCGCTAAAAGTTCAACCAATGTGTAATCGGAACGAAGTAACCCTTATATATTTCTGGAAAAGGTCGATGCCCAGTAGGTTGCTAGCCATAAGGTATATGAGGGAAGGATTGAGTCAAAAGCGAATGCCTTATTGTAATAACAAGGATATGCCGACAGACTCACGGTAACTTTAACGAAAGGGTTGCAATTAGCAATGAAAAAGTCTAAAACGCTGAACAATCAGACGGTGGAATGGAACCAAATCAATTGGCGTAAAGTCGAACGATTGACGTTCAAGTTGCAAAAACGAATCTTTCAAGCGAGTAAACGTGGTGATGTTAAAGCAGTTCGCAAACTCCAAAAGACCCTGATTAGATCCTGGTCGGCAAGATTGATTGCAGTTAGAAAGGTAACACAGGATAACCAAGGTAAAAATACGGCAGGTGTAGATGGTGTCAAATCACTAACTCCAAAGCAACGTATCACCTTATCAATTAACCTGAAAGTCACAGGTAAATCAAAACCCACACGACGGGTAATGATTCCCAAACCTGGCACAAATGAAAAGAGACCTTTAGGTATACCAACAATCAATGATCGTGCACTGCAAGCATTGGTCAAGCTAGCGCTAGAACCCGAATGGGAAGCTCGTTTTGAGCCAAATAGTTACGGGTTCCGACCAGGACGTTCATGTCACGATGCAATAGAAGCAATTTTTACCGCTATCAATCAGAAAGCCAAATATGTGCTAGATGCTGATATTGCCAAATGCTTTGACCGCATAAACCATGCCACGTTACTCAAGAAGATTAATACATTCCCAACTTTAAGAAAACAAGTGAAAGCTTGGCTTAAAGCCGGAGTGTTAGACCAAGGCTATCCTTTTCCTACCAACGAAGGCACACCACAAGGTGGCGTTATTTCACCCCTTTTGGCAAATATAGCCCTACATGGAATGGAAGAAAGAGTCAAACAATATGCCGAAACATTAAAAGGGAACGAAAGTAAGACGATTAAACGTCAATCCCTGAGTTTGATTCGTTACGCTGATGACTTTGTGATACTCCACAAAGACGTAAACGTAATACAGGAATGCCAAAAAATAATCGCAAACTGGTTAAGTGACATCGGACTGGAGTTGAAACCTAGTAAAACAAGATTAACCCACACCCTCGGCAAACATGATGGAAATGTTGGGTTTGAGTTTCTAGGATTCCATATTCAACAGCACAAAGTAGGCCACTATCGAAGTGCATCAAACAGATATGGAGTTCTTGGTTTCTGCACACTAATCACCCCTTCAAAACTCAAGCTCAAGGAACACCTAAAAAAACTTGCAGAAGTAATAGACACTCATAAGACCGCGCCACAGGCAGCTTTGATATCAAAACTCAACCCAATCATCAAAGGCTGGTCAAACTATTACTCCACAGTATCGAGCAAAAACACTTTCTCAAAAGCAGATATGCTCACATACAGCAAGTTAAGAGCCTGGGCAAAAAGTAGGGGGGAAGGTAGCATCAATAAGGACAAATACTGGAGAACAGTAGGTGACCGTAACTGGTGTTTCAGTACGGAAGAAGGATTAGAACTAGCGGTACACGGCGCAACGCCAATAGTGCGACACACAAAAATAAAGAACACTTCTAGTCCCTATGACGGCAACTGGACTTATTGGAGCAAGCGACGCGGAGAATACCCTGAAACGCCGTCTAGATTGGCAAAATTACTCAAAAGGCAGAAGGGTAAATGTACCCACTGTGGTCTGTACTTTACACCTACAGACATCGTAGAAGTTGACCATATTAAACCTAAAACTCTAGGAGGAAAAGACACCTATGAGAACTTACAACTTCTACACAAGCACTGTCACGATGTTAAAACAGCCAATGATGGTTCACTGACTCGTACCTATGACAAAGGTAAAGTTACTGAGGAGCGGAATGAAGCGAAAGTTTCACGTTCCGTTCTGAAGGAGAGGTAGGAGTAGCAATGCTCCTATCGACTCTAACCAGTGCACCACCGCAACCGGATACCGGAGGACAACCGTCCAGAAAACTTAATAGCCCTTTGTACTGCGTGTCACCTTTCTTATCACAATCGCGGGCAATCCAACGTCTCGCCTGGACAATTATCGCTGTTCCCCGATGATGACATTGATTGGAATATAATGGATGGTTCTCTGGAATCGGCACGGGGCGATTTATCAGATCGCAATCCGCCTCCATTAGTTTGACAAGCTCGAAGGCGGTCATGCAATCGAGCGAGTATAATAAACTTAACAGAACTCTACTCCCTACCCCACGAAACTTCTAATTAAGCTACCTCCCATTAAAAAATAACCTATGACATACACCCCATCCAAACTACTTAGCTTTGAGGAGTTTATTGCCCTATATGGGGATAATACACGATATGAACTCATTGATGGAGAACTCAGAGACATGGAACCTACTGGTCCTCACGAAGCGGTTGCAGGTAGTATTGCTGGTAGAATTTACGTAGAAATTTTTCGTGGTAATTTCAATTGGTTGGTTCCCAAAACTTGTTTAATAAAACCCCTATACGCTGAGGCCACAGCACTGCGTCCTGATGTAGTTGTTTTAGATAAAGCAGAACTTAGTAGTGAACCCCTTTGGCAAAAAGAACCAGTGATTTGTAAAGATAGTACAATTAAGCTGGTTGCCGAAGTTGTCAGCACTAATTGGCAAGATGATTATGCAAGAAAAGTGGAAGAATACGCTTTTTTGAAGATTGCAGAATATTGGATTGTGGACTTTCGAGGCTTGGGGGGTTTGCAATTTATCGGCAATCCCAAGCAACCTACTTTCACGGTCTGCCAGTTGAGTGATGGAGTTTACCAGCAGCAACAATATCGCTTGGGAGAGCCGATTTCTTCTTACCTCTTTCCCAATTTACAATTGCAACTTGACGACATTATGCCGACTTAAAATTCTAGAATTTATTAAAACTACAGTGATTAAAATACTAGGTTCTAACTATTGACTAAAACTATGAGTGACAGCACCAGCTCAGAAAGTCTGGCTGAAGTTAGAGATACCCCAGACAAACCCATTACAGAACCTCGTCTGTACCAGAGTAGACCGATCGCCCCTGTCGCGACACCCCCTCCTATGGTATCCAGTCTCCACGCACAACTGAGAACAGACTTGTGGCAGCAATACCCTTCAGGTGTCGGGTACTTCCAACACCGAGCCAAGGGCAACCCCAACAACATCATCGAGCACTACATCGCCAACCCCGGCGACATCACGCTGCTGCCTTTAGAAGAGGCCATGCAAATTATTGACAAGTTTGGGCTGACCGCTGCCAAGTTACACCTGATTTTTGCCGCTCATATTATGAGACAAGAAGAGCCGTGGGAAAGCTTATTCACTCTCGAAGGCAGTGACTTAATCAAGGAAATGGGCTGGGACAAACGCACAGACTTGCCCGCGTCTAAAAAACTGAATGAACTAGCTAAAACAGCGTATGCTCTAGGTTGCCTAGCAATCAAAGCCACATGGGTTGAAGGCAAACACAAAAAAGGTGGAATTAGAGCCAGCGTTGACACCTCGCGAATGTGGAATATTCAAATTCAGTTAACAGGTCAGCAGAATCTGGAGGGCAAAATAGAGCAGCCTGATGAAGTCTACATCACAGTCCAACCGGGGCTCTGGACTCATGCCTTCTTGAACAAAGCAGGTTACTTCGCCAAAGAAGCCTTGTATCAGTTTGGCTATTTAGCCCAGGAGATTCTCAAAATCGATGCCTACCATGATGAACTGGCTTTGCGCTTAGCACTTCATCTGACGATGGAAAGCCGATTTCACACCAGTGGCAGTTACAAAGTGGAAACCCTTCTAAAAGCGCTCCTATCCCAAACGGTAATCGATATAGCCCGGTCTGACCGTAGAAAAGCTTACACGCTGATGAATAGCTGGAATCACACCCTGGAAGTGCTGTTGAAACTCCAGCGAGCGTTTCAAATCGAGTTTGACCAAGAGACCTACCCAGAATGGCTGAGACCCGGTAGCAAGGATCGAAAAAAACGAGGATACTTTGACACGCTATTGGCAGCCAAAATTACCATCCATCCGCCAGCACCTATCCCCCAACTCCTGGCAAGCAAAGCTGAACTCAAACAGGTTCAACCCCGCCTGAAAGAAGCTCCCAAACCTAAACTGACAAGCAATGAGATAAAAGAAGCAAGAACAGCCAAAGGTTGGACTCAAGCACAATTGGCTGGCTGGCTAGGGGTGTCGCAGCGTTATGTATCCATGTTGGAACGTGGGGAGCGAATCCCTGCACCAGAACTGGAATCCCAAATCTGGCATCTGTTAAGCATTTCAGATTGACATATTTAGGACTTACGCACAGCCTCAATATACGGTGTGAAAGTAGGGGCAACCCCCCCTGAAGAGCCTCTATCCTGATGATGCTTAGCCTTAGTCCTAATTTGACATACTCCCCGCTAGTCAAGAGACGGGGATTCTACGCTCAAACAGCGACAGCAAGCAGAGCTTGACTAACATCGCCATCACCTTAGTTTTTTCCCCGGTTCAAGGGCTGTAGCCTCTGTATTCTCGTCCATCAAACTCAGGTGATGACCACTAGCCCTGTCTGGCGTGAGGAACGAGGTTACTAAGTTTCAGCGTTTTGATTGTGAGTCCAAGTTCCGAAAAACAATTTTTTTTGATCGAAGTCTCAAAAACCCGAACGTGAAATAGCGGTTTTATCCTTTTTCTCCGGTTCTGATTTAACACGCCAGACAGGGCTAGGTGATGACCACCCGTGTGTCCAGGACATAACTCTCACCAAAGCGACCCTACAAACCCACCTTTCCCGGCTGGTTTTTTTTTCGGCAAAAGATGCTCCGACTGTTCTGAAACTTGTTCTAAAAAAAATAGGTATTTAAAATCGCTCTCAAATCCATACCCCATATAAGTTTGACCGTTAGAACAAAACCTCTAGAATGCCGCGACAAAACCTCTAGAATGCCGCGACAAAACCTCTAGAATGCCGCGACAAGTCATTTTTGAAACTCTTACCACGTAAAGTTTTCAGCCTTTAGAACAACTCTGATCAGTTTTATTAGACTGATTCGCCACCAAATCCCGTATCGGCTGGTCTGGCAGGATTGAAAAAATAGTCGCGCACCCTTTCTCATCTTTTAGCGGGGCGGTCAGTCTCAACACTGCTGGACTTAGGACAACTGCATCGCTACAAAAAAGCGATCGCAAAAGTACAAGACCTTAAAACCGCTTCGCTAAAGTTTGCCAATAGTTCAAGCGACGGCGCTATGAATCGAGTTCCGGCGGAACTACCACACCTGGTTGTTGAAGCCAACCCGAAATCCTGTTGAGTGCAGCGAGCGCTGCATTCGCGCTCAATAGCCCGCGGTCAAATTCACAACAACCGCTCTGGCAAACCTTGCGGCTGTCACAGTCGCATGAAGGGACATTTACGCTCATTTTTACCCCGGAATAAAAAATGGTTGCAGATACAACTACCTGGCACAAACCGCCATTCGCCCGACACGCCGCAGTTTACGAAGCCCTAGCCGACATACTAGAAGGCGCTACCCCCAGCGCCCTCAAACTCGCCCTCTACCTGTACAGAACCTGCATCGGCGGCAAACCAGAGGAAATCGACATCAATTGCATCCCCTTGGGCGAAAAACGAGCCACAAGAGTCCGAAACGGCAAGCCCTACAGCCCCAACACCAGGCGGGCAGCCCTCAGACAGCTCGAAAAACTCGGCTTGGTCAAAATTCTCAAAAACTACGGGTGCGGCATTTTCCGCATAGCAGTGCAACACCTGGGCGACGTTCGTCCCTTCACTCACACCAATTCAAAATTCCAAAAACTGAGCAATCCGTCAAAAAATCGACTGAACCAGCCAAAAATTGAGCAAACAGGGGGTTCAAACCCTGATGGTGCCGTACTCTTTACAGAGGATAAAAAAGAACAGCAAAGCACTAAAAATGTTGCTGCTGTTTTTTTAAATTTTTTTCAAGAGGAAGAAAATTTAACATCACCAGATAAAAAACCACAGCTTGTAACTGGGCTCAAATCTAAAAGCACTGAATTAAATAAAAATTTAGAACAAGAAGTAAAAACCCCTAGTGAAAATAAATGTTCCGCCCCAACCGCTGAATGTCTGAGAATTAATTCAGATAACAGTCAGGCAGTCGATGTGGCAATGCCTTGCACTTCAGAACAAAGAGGTTTGACCTCTAAACCCCCGCAAAAACTGCTGACAGAACTCAACAGCCTCGACAATCCAACAATCTCTGCCGCCAAATCACCAATACCTACCAATAAAGCTGTTCCGTTAAGTCCTGAAATATCTTCGCCCGTTACTCCCCAAGTTCCTGAAACTGTCCAACCAATTGCAATTGCCAACCCCGATGCGACTGAAACTGTCAAAGCCGTTCTAATTACTAATTCTGATGCGACTGAGATTATCGAAGCGGTTGCAATTGCCAATTCCGAGACCACTGAAATTGTCGAAGCTGTTCCAATTGCCAATTCCGAGACCACTGAGATTATCGAAGCGGTTGCAATTGCCAATTCCGAGACCACTGAGATTATCGAAGCGGTTGCAATTGCCAATCCCGATGCAACTGAAATTGTCGAAGCCGTTACGCGAGCCACAGGAGGCATGAATTCTGAATTAAAAATTTGTGTGCTCCAGCACAGCTTAAACGAAATCCAAGCCGCCATAAACTTGCTGCAAGTCCGAAGCCAAACAAAGCAAATATCCAACCCTTCAGGGTGGGTCGTTGATTGTTTGCGCGGTCGCTGGTGGGAGAAAACTAACGGTTTTCAAAACTCGAACCCAACAAATGTTGTTTCGTCTCCACCTTCAACAGGCTCTTCTCCAACTCCAAAAGATTCTCCTTCTGCACAGACAACAAGAATAACTGAGGATTATGTTGACCCTCATTATATGCCATTAGAAACTCATCGAACGTTATGCGAACAGTTCCAGCAACTAGGCAAAGAAGCTTTTGCTGCGCTAGGTATTCAGCAGCAAATTTACTTGCAGTGGATGCATCGATTTCCTCAGCACGTCAAACAAATTTTTAACAAATTATCTACTACTTAGTTATTTAACTTAGCTGTGAAAACAGTGATGATTTAACCCATGTAGACAGCATCTAATCCTTTAGACAACTTTTAGTACAGTTTAATTAACAACAAGCTCAAAGGAGAATACCAGACATGGCAGTCAGTTTTGTTGACAAAATGCCGATCAATATTGATGCAGAGGAAGCAATTTTAGGCGGAATTATGATCGACCCAATCGCGATTAACCGAGTCGCAAATATTCTGCGTCCCGAAGCGTTAGCAATTACAGTCCACCAACACATTTATCGGGCCGCTTTAGCGCTGCACTCTAAGGAGCAGCCCACAGATTTGATGAACGTCACCACCTTCCTCGACGACCACAACCTGCTGGAAGTAGTAGGGGGTCAAACCAAACTGGTAATGCTGGTAGACCGAACTGTTTCAGCCGTCAACATCGACCAATATGCCTTGCTAGTCGTAGACAAGTTTGTCCGGCGCGAACTCATCAAAGTTGGTAATGACCTCGTGCAGCTTGGCTACGAGACTTCCACCGAATTGGATGCGATACTAAATAAAGCCGAGGAAAAGATTTTTGCCCTCAATAAGTACAGAGAAGAGCGACAAAAAGCTATTCGACCTCTCTCCGAATACTGCGGAGAGCTTTGGCGATATCTAGATGAAATTGAGGAAGAGCGCTTGGAGACTGCTAACTACTTTCCTGGAATCAGCACGGGGTTTTACGACCTCGACGACCTATTGGGAGGGGGATTTTACCGAGGTGAATTGATTGTCATAGGAGGTCGCCCCGGCAGCGGCAAAACAGCTTTGGCTTGTGCCCTTGGCTACAACATTGCTTCCCTTCCCACGAACGGTCGAGTTTTGATGTTTTCGATGGAAATGCCAGGTCGGGACTTGGCAGCGCGACTAATGGCACTTGAGAGTGGGGTGTCGGTGAAAGATATCAGGAAAGTTAACCTAGCTGGTAAGTACGAAGTGCTAGCTTCGGCTTTAGGGAAAGTTAGCGATGCTGATTTTTGGATAGACGAAAGTTTGGAACCGTCTCCCTTGGAGATTCGTTCCAGAGTTAGGGAGTTTGTTTGTGAGCGCGGCCCCTTGGGTTTGGTAATTGTTGATTACTTGCAATTAATGGTGAATTCGGCGGATGAAAATGTTGTCAATAAAATTAGCGAAATTACGCGGCAGATGAAGATTTTGGCTCGCGAGGTTGACGCGCCGGTTGTGCTGCTTTCTCAGCTCAATCGGGGGGTAGAGACTCGCACGAACAAGCGTCCGAGTTTATCGGATTTGCGTGGCTCTGGTGGAATTGAACAGGATGCGGATGTTGTGCTTGGAGTTTACAGGGACGATTATTACAATCGGGATTCTCCCGATAGGGGAATCGCTGAAATTATTGGATTGAAAGGCCGCAATAGCGGAACGGGAACGGTTAAGTTGCTGTTTGATGCTGAATGCTGTCGGTTTCGGAATATCTATAAACTGCCGTAATATTAAAGGACAGGAAAGTATTGAGCTCTGTCGCCTTACCAAAAAATTGGGTCTAAAGCCCCGTCCTTCTAGGACGGCTTTAATTTCCACTTATTGCAAATAATTGTTAAATATACGTATTTTGTAACTAAAAGCTTTCGCAAAAGTGATAAAATTTTGTCATGATAGTTCTAGAGTTTAAGTTAAAAGGCAAAGCCGAGCAATATCGGGTCATCGACGAGATGATCAGAACAGCTCAATTTGTCCGAAACAAAACTCTTAGATATTGGATAGACAATCAAGGAGTTAAGCTAATTGATCTGTACAAACAATGCGCCATTATGGCAAAAGAGTTTGAATGGGCAGGCAAGCTTAACTCAATGGCACGTCAGGCTTCTGCCGAACGTGCCATTTTTGCTATCCAACGTTTTTTCGCTAATTGCAAAGCAAAAACACCAGGCAAAAAAGGCTACCCAAAGTTTAAGAAAAATACTCGCTCTGTCGAATACAAAACATCAGGATGGCTACTTTCTGCCGACAAAAGATGTTTGACATTTAAGGACGGCTTTGCTGCTGGAAAGTTCAAATTAGTCGGTAGTCGGGATTTGCATTTCTATGCACCCGATGAGATTAAGCGAATCAGAGTTGTGCGTCGTGCCGACGGATACTACGCACAACTTTGCATCAATGTGGAGCGAAAAGAGGAACTTATTCCGACTGGTAAAGCTATTGGAATAGACGTGGGATTGAACCATTTCTATACCGATAGCGATGGTGAAACAGTCGCGAACCCTCGCCACCTCCGAAAAAGTGAAAAAGCTTTGAAGAGATTGCAAAAGCGAGTTTCTCGAAAGAAGAAAGGCTCTGGCAATCGAAAAAAAGCGATCAACAAGTTAGGAAGAAAGCACCTGAAGGTTAGTCGGCAGCGTAAAGACTTCGCCATAAAGACGGCGTTGTGCGCGGTAAAATCTAGCGATTTTGTAGCCTACGAAGACCTTCAAGTACCGAATATGGTCAAAAACCATAAACTTGCTAAGTCGATTAGCGATGCAGCGTGGTCACAATTTGCTCAATGGTTAGAGTATTTTGGAAATGTGTACGGCAAAACAGTAATTGCTGTTCCACCTCAATACACCTCGCAAGATTGTTCAAGTTGTGGCAATACTGTCAAGAAAACGCTATCAACCAGAACCCATATTTGCGATTGCGGTGCGACGTTAGATCGTGACTACAACGCAGCTCGCAATATTTTGGTTAAAGGGTTGAAGCAAGCAGGAATTAATTTGAATTTAAATACGGTGGGGCACACCGAAATCAACGCTTGGGGACAGACCGATCTCTACTCTTTGATGGCAGCATCAACGAGCAAATCGACTGATTGATCCAAGAATCCCCGCGCCTTCAAGGCCGGGGAGTGTCAATTCAAGAGCCCAATCGCCTTGACAAGCTGTTCCGGCTGTACCTCCAAATAGCGCTGGAGACTCGACAAATTTTTGTGTCCCGAAATCTCCATAATCACCCGCAGCGGCACCCCAGCATTGCTCAAGTTCGTGAGTGCTGTCCGCCTCATGGAATGCGTTGAAGCTCCCTTAATTCTTACCCGCTTGCAAGCTTCTTTAAAAATCACATCCGATGCGGCGCGAGTCAAAGGCTTCGTATTGTCTCGCCCCGGAAACAAAAAACCCACATTTGGATTGTAAGCCTTTAAATACTTAGCCAGCATAGGATGGAGCGGCAGCGTTCGCGTTGCTGATTTCCCCTTTGTCGTCGCTTTCCGCAACGTGACTGACCCCCCAACAATGTCGTGAGTTGTTAAAGCTAACGCCTCTGAAATGCGGCAGGCACAGTAAAAAGTTACAGCAAACAAAAGCCTGTCCCTTGCTGTCATAAAACCCCGGTCAAACAGTCGGTCAATTTCTGCGGGCGTCAAAATCTTAGCGCGCCCATTCCCTTGAACCTTCACGGCGCATCCTTGACGGGTAAATTCCTTCATTATTGGACGAAAGGGGCATTACGTCAAGTAGGCTAACTGGCTTCTATTCTTTGATGGCCAACCAAATCCGGCTCAATCGCTTTCTGGGCAATCGGAGGCGCTTGTTGCAACTCACTTCCCGCTTATTGCTATTCAACTGACTCGAATTCTCGGGAAAGTTGATAACCGGCAAGGTAGCGATCGCGTCGATGAGGTCTCCGAAGGTAACAGGTTCAAGGGCCACCATAACAGCACGATTAAATATAACTTGCGCTCGTAACAATTTAATTATACTATTTTTTGATTCAACTTGCAAGTTTTTTTGCTATTTTCGTTCCTCATTAATAAAAAGTTATGAATCTTTTGGAAAAGAGCTTCCCTCACTCATGCAAAAAAAATGCCATTGCAGTCGGCGAGCAAAAGCATTGTTATAAGTTTCAGAGGGTAAACGAGCGGGCTGGTTAATTGGTTGGTGAGCGAAACTTTTCGCTCGCCACTCTTAACGCCGAACGCGCACCTTTTGTTCAATAAATACAAGGCTAAGGCTCAATCCCTAAAGGCTAATCGACCAGTGTTATACCAATTTTCTAAAGTAGTGCTACAATTAGTAGAGGTCATTTTTGTAAGTTAGTACCCAAACAGAAGTCGGAAAAATGTCAGGAGTGGTTAAAATTGATATCCGGGAAACAGAAGAAGAACTGAAAGCTCTTCTGGGGAGAGAGAAAGACGCTCACCGCCACGAAAAACTGCTTCTTCTGTATTGGCTCAAAACCCAAACGGTAGAAACCGTATTGTCTGCTGCTGTGCGGCGCACGGGAAACATCGTACCACGGTACAAAAATGGTTGTCTAGTTATAGAAAAGGAGGAATAGAAAAATTATTATTCCAGAAACCTCGTTCGGGAAGACCAAAAATAATGAATCCTGAAACTATAGAGAAGTTATCAAAGGAATTGCAAGACCCAGAAGGATTCAGTAGCTACAAAGAAGTACATCAATGGTTGACAAGCTGCTGTGAAGTAAAAGTGGCATATCGGACAGTACAGAGCGTGGACAAGATATCGGCTAAAAGGGAAATTAAAAGTCCCGCGTCCCGTGAGTGAAAAACAGAAAAGTTGCGAGTAGTAGAAGAATTTTAAAAAAACTGTCATCTCTAATCAAAAGCAGTCGCTCGTCAGAGTGAGAGCTTTTTAAAGCCGTGGAAAAAAGTGCGATATTGGAGTGAAGATGAAAGTCGGATGGGGTTACATACAATTCAGAGAAGAAAGTTAACTCATCGCGGAATCAAACCGCAAGGAAAAGTACAATGGGATTTTATTTATATGTGGCTGTACGGAGCAGTAGAGCCGCTAACAGGAGAAGGATTTTTTTACGAGTTTACTCATCTGGACTAGGGAATTTAACGGCTGACGATTGACATAATCAATCAAGACTTCATTTTCTTGAAAATATCCAGCATAAAAGCTGTCATGAAGCCGAACAGCTTTATAATCAAGCCAGTGACACCCCTCCCCTTTTGGTCCTCTAATCCGAACTTTCCCTCCGTCTACGCTGGTTTCTTTAATGGGAAATTCGGCTCTTGGTTCAACCAATTGTTGGTTTTCTACCAATCTATGTAAAGTGGTATGACCTATCTTAACTCCCGTCTGTACTTCAATTTCTTGGGACGCCTTGGAATATGATAAGTTGGCTACTTGTCGCCGGCAGCATTTTTCAAAAAATGGAGCTAATTGAGTCGATTTTTTGAGGTTTAATTGTTCCGCTTGTTTTTCAGTTATTGTTAACTCACCCACACAGCTTTTTACGGTGCGGGGACGTCCTTTTTCTGTTCCCGTTGTTTCTTTGATAAAAAAAAAGCGACTTGGGGTCCCACCATTTCAAGCCATTGTTTTCTAAGGTGTCTTTCTATGCTTTCTTTCGCTATCTAATGCCTCGGGGGGAGTGTTTTTATATAAAGTTTTGGCAATTTCAGCAGTATAGGCTTCTAAACGTTCTTGTTCGTCCGGTGTCATGTTGGATTCCTAAAAATTATTCCTTGACTATTGTAACTCTTGAGCCATTCTATTATTCGCCGAATATAAAATAACTCATTGACCCTAAAACCGATTTTTCGGCAAAGTTCTAGTAGGGAGGTTGAAAAATTTTACAAAAATATCATACTTCTGCATATTTGCAAAACCGGGATGCTCCCTTTCATAACTCTTTAAATCTCAGTATACCGTCTTAGTGTGCTTTTACTGTTTCAGCCTGCCTACAGTCCGGAAGTCAACCCAATAGAAAGACTCTGGGGATATATAAAAGAACAATTGAAATGGTTGAGGTTTGAATAAATAGAAGAGTTAAGACCGGCGGTGCAAAAAGAGTTAAAAAAGTTGACTAATGAATTCATTGCTTCTTTGACGGGATGGCAATTTATTTTAGACGCCATATTTGTAGCAGGACTTTAGGAAAATAGTATTAGTGTCGGGCCTAAATTAACAGCGATAGAGCAGGAAATTATTACGGGAAAATGTTAAAATAATAGCGTTAGGGTAAACTGTAGTAACGAGCGAATTGGGACAGTATATGGGAGAGCTTTCGATCGTGAAGTTAGTGGAAAAACACATTATTTTTCGCCACCACTGGAACGCAAATGCTTTGGGGATACAGGGCCTGGTAGTACGGAAAGTTCGGGTTACTCCTTACAAAAAGGTTCGAGAAAGCAAGTGAGATATTTGTCTATCAAACCTGTAACTATTATTAGCATTAAGAGGCTAGGCTATGGAGTTATATACTACCACCACCACCACCACGATAGATGGCGACCGCATTCAAGAGTACGCCAAGAAGCTACGCCAGAGTAATTTTTTAGAAACTTTGGCCTTGAATGTAGCAATGGGGATTCATGCCGAAATTACTAAAAGGGATGAAACATTAGAAGGCTTTAGTCCTAAGTGTGTTGATGAACTCGAAAAATTTCTCAAAGAGCAGATAGTTGATGATGCTTTCTACTTGACAAAAGCAGAGGAAATATTAAATCATCTGACCCTCTGGCTTCAGGCAGGTAGAACCGAGGAAAATTTATGGAAAAACGTGGCACTTGATTCAGCTTTAATTTTTCTAGAGCCACTCGATTTATCCAATCGGACACTAGATGAGTTAACCGCTATGCTGGGGCTGGCTTCAAAAACAGTTCCCGCAACCGAACCCCAGCTATTTATCAGCACCACAATCACTCAAATACTCACCTCAGCCCCTCCTAGAACGGCTTGCAAGTCCTTATTACGAATTTGGGATTGGCAAGAAGATGCCCAGAAAAATGTGTTTTTTCGAGATAATTACAGCACGGGTTTTGTCAAGTTAGCCTTAAAGGATAAAGACCCAGTTACTAAAGAATATTTTTACTTTACAGGCAAGGCCGCCTGGGGAATTATTGAGGAATTTGGCAGTTTGGGGAAAGATACCGCCAAACTCCACTGTTTACTATCTGCCTATGTTTTTCAAGAGGCTGTGCCTTGGAGAACTGAAATTAAGCTAGCTGGAACTGGGAAAAATGGCGGCACTAACCTCATAGACTTAATGGGTTGGGGTGAGCGTAAAGATATGACCACTTCCCAGAAGTTACTCAGGATAGAGCAATGCCTGAAGGTTCTGAGAAGGCTGGACGCTACCATTAAATGGAATATCGGGAAGCTAGGATGCGATATGAATTCCCTCATTTGGGACGTTGCTGTGGAGCGCTACGGGCAGCGTAACATTTTCACAGATGAAATTGATGAACCAACAGAAATAGTAGCCTTCATTCGGGCGGGTAGATGGGCTGAGTTTTTCTTTAATAAACCTGGCAAGAATGCTACGCCTCCAGTTGCCTTATATGAGTTTGGTTGGATTTCAGAATCGACGCTTAAAATGAACCCGTATCATGATGAGCTAGCATTCTTAATCGCCATCAATATAACAACAGAAAGCGCCATTCATACTAATGGGAAATACACGGTTAAGACCGTGCTAGAGATGGCGATGCCGAAAAATGAGATTGAATTAACGCGGTCTGTTAAGTACAAAGCTCAAGATTTAAAGCAACGTTGGGATAAAGCCTTAATGCAGCTAGCTGAGTTAGATTGGCAGATTATATATGACTCTGAAACCTACCCAGAATGGTTGCGTCCCGGAAGTACAACAGGTAAACCCAAAGATTGCAAAAAAAGAATTATTGATTTACTGCTAGAAGCTGGCGTCACCATCAAGCCTCCCGGTAAAATTCCTGCCTTGATAGCTGCTAAAAAATCAGCATCTTTGCCCCGGAAACGAAAATCAGCATCTGCTGCCCCGTTAGAGTGGGAACCGATACAGAAGGCTTGTGAAGCAAAGGGTTGGACGAAGCAAACAGTCATCGCCGAAAAGCTGGGTATATCTCAGCAGCTAGTCTCACAGCTTCAACGCGGCAAGCCAATTAGCCCCAAAACCGCCGCCCACCTCAGAAAAATCTTGCCTCAAGTGCTACCGGAACTGTCAATCTAGCTTCCCATCCCCTTAACTCGAACTCCAGCCCCAAGCTTAGTAAGGCTGGAGTTTTGCGTAGTAAGGCAAAAATGACCTCAAAATCACCTTCAAACTCTTACCAGACAAGGCTTACAACTTTACTACGGACACACCCGGATCTAGCTACCAAAACACCCGGATCTAGCTACCAAAACACCCGGATCTAGCTACCTTTCAAATTTGAAACCCTTTCACAGTAAGTATTTCAGCACTTTACTACGCACGGATTAACTATTAATTAATTATCTTTGATCGGCGTGCAAGCAGCGATTTTCAGAACATGAGACAAAGGGATGTTCCCCACTCAAGGAATAGCCCGGTGAAGATTTATCGAGATAGCACAGGCATTGACCTTCAAAATCAGTCCTCACAGAGACTCATAGTCCACTTAACCCCATCTGACCCGTTCATGAGGCGCTCTGGCGGTAGCCAGATTCGGGTGCAACTTGGAGCGCATTTCGCATTGCTACTAGACCAGAAGGTCAACACAGCCAACATGGGGGTGCGTTATGGTCTTGTCTAAGTCCGCCCTCACTGAATGGCAAGAAAGCGGCGTAGACTCCGCCATCTTCGCCCTCAACGTGCAAACTCTTAGTGGCGACGCCCCCTACGCCTACCTCCTCTACGAAATTAACGCCGCCTCCGGCAGAGTCCACCCCGACGCACAATGGCGGTGGGCCAGAAAACACTACAGCCACATCGAGCACGGTGGTTGGTGGTGTTCGGGCCTTGACCCCCTCAACAACTGGCAGCCCATGTATTGGGGCTGCTTCAAACCCTATCAGCCCCGCAACAGCTTCGACCCAAACGGTAAAACCAAGCCCGTAAAATACGAACACCCCCCCAAAACCCCCACCAGAGCCTTCTTCCTGCAAGTCCCAGACCACATCTGGGCAAAAGTCGCAGAACGCTACGGCGTCCCCATCGACCCTGAAAACCCAGAGGACTTAGAGATGGGGAGTACAGGAACGGGGGAGACGGGAGACGAAAATCTCCCCTCTGCCCCTGTGCCCCTCCCCGGCGTCACGAACCCGCCTCAATTCTGGGAATGGGTTTGGCTCAACAACATCCCCGTCACCATCGTCGAAGGCGTAAAAAAAGCCGCCTGCCTGCTCACAATGGGCTACGCGGCCATTGCCCTCCCCGGCGTCACAATGGGTGTCAGAACCAAGAACGCGCTAGGGGAGAAGTGCAACCCCTATCTCATCCCCGAACTCCAACACTTCGCCACCCCAGGGCGGGAAATCTACATCGGCTTTGATCGCGACAGCAAGCACTCTACCGTCCTCAACGTCAACCGCGAGATTGACAAACTCGGCCGCCTGTTCACCACCGCCAAATGCTCCGTCAGCGTCATCACTCTGCCAGGACCGGAGAAAGGCATCGACGATTTCGTGGTAGCCAGAGGCGAGGATGCGCTCATTGCCCTCAAAAACGCAGCACGAGGCTTCCAATTTTGGCAGGATAGGGAATCATGGCTTTTAACCTATCCCGCGTCTTTAACGCTAAATTCTCGCTATCTGGGAGAACTCCCCTATCCAGAGGCCGGCTTAGCCTGCATCAAATCCCCCAAAGGCACCGGCAAAACCCGCTCCCTCGCCCACCTGGTTTCCCACGCCCTCAACACGGGCGAACGCCGCGTGCTAGTCATCACCCACAGGATTCAGCTCGGCCGCGCCATCTGCGCCGGGTTGGGAATCAACTACATCGACGAAACCAAGAACTCGCCGGAAGGCAAATTATTCGGGTACGGCTTGTGTGTAGACAGCCTCCACCCCCACTCAATGGCCCGTTTCAACCCCGAAAACTGGTCTGGGGCGATCGTCCTCATTGATGAGTGCGAACAAGTCATCTGGCACGCCTTGAACTCCAGCACCTGCCGCGAAAACCGCGTCGCCATCTTGCAAACCCTGCAAGAACTCATTCGCACCGTCTTAACCACCGGCGGCTTAATCGTTGCCCAGGATGCTGATTTATCTGATTGCGCGATCGACTACTTGAAGGCGCTTGCTGGCATCCCTCTCGAACCTTGGATTGCCGTCAACGAATGGAAACCTAAAAAAGAGCGGGACGCGATCTTCTACGCCACTCAAAGTCCCGCACCACTATTCGCTCAAATGGAGCAAATTCTGTCGCGAGAAGTCACCGGCTGCGACCTTGAAAGTCGCGCCCTCTGCTGCCCGCTCGAGCGAGAAAGATCCCACATTATGGTTGTTGAAGACTCCCAAAAAGTCAAAGGAAAATGGTCGTGTCGCAACCTAGAAACACAACTGCAAAAACGATTTCCCAACAAGCGCATTCTCAGGATTGATAGCGAGTCAGTAGCCGACCCCAACCACCCCGCTTGTGGCTGCGTTGAGAATCTTAATGCCACCATTCAAAACTACGACATCATCATCGCTAGCCCCACCATTGGCACAGGAGTTAGCATCGACATTCGCGGTTATTTTGCAGCGGTATTCGGCATTTTTAAAGGAGCAATTGCCGTCAACGATGCCCTGCAAAGTCTCGCTCGAGTCAGGGATGAAAATGTTCCAATCTTTGTCTGGACAGCGCCCTTTGGCATTGGCAAAATTGGCAACGGCAACGCTTCTTATCGATCTCTCCTCGCTTCCCAGCAGAAGGTTATCAAAGCCAATATTCGCTTGCTGCAAGGAGTTGACTTCGACATCGACGCGGCCCACGACCCGGTTCACCTGAGAACTTGGGCAAAAATGGCTGCTAGAATTAATGCCGGAATGTGGCATTACAGGGAGGCGATTAGGTACAGCCTAAAAGCTGAAGGGTTTCAGGTAAAACTGTGCCGAGAAAATCAGCTAGAACAACTCCTTTTAGAGGGATTAGCGCAGCAAATAGCAGCCAGCGCGGTTAAAAACTGGAAGCTATTGCAGCAGGTTGCCCAGAAGGTTGATGCTGGGTTAAATGAATTAAATCTCCGAAATGTTGGAGCTGCTCTGGCTAAGAAAGAGGCTGAGTCAATTCAGCGAGAGAACTGCAGGGTAGAAGCGGATGCTGTTGCTGATGCTCCTGATATTACTCTGTCTGAGTATCTGGAGTTGAAGGACAAGCGCTCCAAGACTCGGGGCGAACTCAATCAAGAGCGCAAGTACCAACTGCAAGAGACTTATGGTGTGTCGGTGACGCCCGAGCTGAAATTGAAGGACGACGACGGCTGGCTGCCTCAAATTCGCCTGCATTACTATTTGACCCATGACCCAGAGTTTGTCAAGAAACGAGATAAAAATCACTTGGCAGGCCATCAAGAAAGGGGTCAAGGGAAGGTTTGCCCGCAAGATTTGCGCTTCCTGAAAGCTTCTGTGGAAGCTCTCAAGAAGTTGGGGCTGATGGAGTTCTTTGACTCAGACAGGGAGTATCGAGGGACTGACCCGGAGGTGATAGCCTTTGCTCAAAGGGTCAAGCAGTATTCTGCGGACGTGAAAGATTTTCTGGGTATCAACGTCCACCCTAATGCCCACCCAATGGAGGTGGTTCAGTATGTTTTGAAGGGGAAGCTGGGCTTTACCCTGCGGCTGGTTCGCCAAGAAAGGTCGGAGGAACGAGATGCTTTGGGCAGGCCCAAGCGCATTCGAGTTTACCAGTTCCAGTTCCCCAACGACGGCAGGTCGGCGATTTTTGCAGCTTGGCAGCAGCGGGATGAGAAGGCCATCTCTTTGGCAGAAGCCGCGGCTCCCTGTTTGGAAGGGATTCCAGGCGGCACAGGGTCGGATAAAGATATGAAGATATCCGGGGGTGTGCCACCAATTGATGAAGCTGCGAACGCAGGACACTCATTGAAGGTGGGCGCGCTA
Organism: Microcoleus sp. T2B6; assembly: GCF_036700475.1. Lineage (NCBI taxonomy): Bacteria > Bacillati > Cyanobacteriota > Cyanophyceae > Oscillatoriales > Microcoleaceae > Microcoleus > Microcoleus sp. T2B6. The sequence continues at coordinate 31,018 of NZ_JAUBOZ010000057.1, forward strand.
GTGCGGTTTGTTGGTGAGGTTCAAAAATATGTGGTTAAAGCTGTCTCAGGCGCTCGAGTGATGGTGCAATCGTTGCTTTCGGGTGCGATCGTCCACACTTGCGATCGCCGCTTGGAGCTGGCGGATGGAGGAGCGACATGAGAACGCTGCCAAAAAGTGTGATTCGTTTTTAGTCCAGCGCGACCTGAAAAGGGTCATCTGTTCTACAGAGCCTACTCTGCTAAGGTATTTACAATCCTTACCCTCATGTAAAAGACTCATCTGAAGTCCGGTCGCGTCTCAGTACAGTATTGGACGCTCGCGGCGCCCGCTCGCCGAAAAAATACTCTTCAAACGTCAGCTTGACGGGAGCTCACGGATTGAACGATCGCCCAATTGTGTGCGGTCTTAGACAATATTGCCTTGAAAGACAGCTATACCCCTGTCGCAGGAGTTCTGTGGAGGGCGCAGTTCGCGCTGTTCAAAGTAAGTAATGCTGTGAGCGATCGCCAATAAACATATCTCAAGCCAATAAATAATAACTCCGACAGGTATCCGGTAAAAACTTGAAAGATTCCAATCCCTCACAAGTTAAATTAGAGATTTGTTTGATAGAGGATATCGTCTTTCCAAACGCTTCATCTCTGTTGGCATATCTGTCAGTTGTCGCGCGCTCAGCAATCGATGCTACCTAGCCTCCCATCATATCTTTGAAGTGCGTGAATATCAGACGATTGTGCTTGCATCCGCTTGCAATTAATGCAGGCTCTAATATTAGAGATTTTCATTGATTGATTTAAAGAAATGTCGCTCTGCAATTTCTCTATCGAGAAATTGGCCTGAAAATTTATCAAAACAAATCAGGTGCAATAGATGCACAGTTAAAAACTCATGTCAATCCCAAAAGGAAAGCGAGATTTGATTTCAATTTTGCCACTAAAACATTTGAAGGATATGCCGCCTGCAATTGAATTGCCTGCCAACTTTGCCAAAATTCATCCCCCGCGCTTTAACTGTGGCGAAATGGTGCGCTGGACGGGTGTTAGCGAAGAAGCTGACAGAGGAATGGTTATCGGCAAATTTTACAACTACGAACAATGTCAATGCTGTTGGATGTGGTGTTACATCATTTGCCTTACTCCTGATTCCAAAAGTGCAACGTGGTGTCAGTTTGATACTGCCTGGGAGGAAGATTTGGAGAAGTTTGAGGATGATAAAAAAGCAGCAGAATCTGACCGATAGAGAACGCAATTTGATTGCAATTTACAGTCAATGCCAATTGCGAATGACACCGAGGCAGTTTTATGCAAAGTGGGGAGTGAGTTATGAGGAAATCGCTTTTATTTGTTCTCGTTCAGATTCTACAGTGCGGCGTTGGTTTAAAACGGGTAAAAATCGCAGATTTCCTACTGCTGTCGATTTGCGTCATTTGGCTTTAATGGATTTTTTGCTGGAGCATTTTGAGGAAATTCCAGAGACATTGGTGGCTTTCCTGTGTCCGCCTTGCGAAGAGAATAGCCTGGATTAATAGTGGCGCGTATAACGGAAATACTGTTAACGGAAAGACTGTTTAGGGCAACGACTGTATACGTTGTCGCAATCATATACTGCTGACTTGTTCCAACAGTTTTGGTGGCTGCTATACATACACCAAGCTTTTTCAGCATCAAAAGATAATTTGAGCTTGTCTTAGCACAAACCTCGTCAAATATCAATGTCACCGTGACCTGTCTTTGACAAGATTATTCAATTACTGTCTTGGCAAGCAATGAAACAAGAGCACAATCTGTTACTTTTACTGCTGAGGTACTAAAATGACCTACTCTGAAAAATTGCACCCGTGGTGTATCATTAGCCTGCTTCCTAATTGTCAGCGTGTTATTGTGGCACGATTTCGTAAGAGAAACGATGCAGACGATCATCTACGGGTTTTGAAGCGGTTAGTTAAAACGCGCACATTTGTGATTATTTTTGACATCCAACCAAAGCCTACTGTGCCTAAAGAATAATGGCGAATGCAGCGAAGGTTTGAAATCGAATTAATCGAGATACCTGCGTTAGTTGAATAACCGAGTTTCCAGCGATTTCTCCCAGCGACAGTACCTACTGATAGCTGGGAGAATTTTTTATCAATTGAATGCTCTTAACTAAATAAATTGTTAGCATCCGAGTTTTTAAATTGTACTAACTACAAGTTTTTATCATAGTCTTGATTGACGCTTTAGAGCTATCGCATTTGTACGGATAATTACAATTGTATGAGTAAATATACTCTGATTAATAGCTGTGCAATCGTAGATATGGCTAATAGTAGTATAGCTTGCGATCGCAACAGAGCCTCCCTCTAACAACAGCTAATTTATTTCCTGCAATTGGTGGCTCAAGAATCCTTTGTTAAGGACACCTGCAAATTTAAAGCTACCCCCTAGCGGGAGAAGTTAAGTGATAACTAACTTCTTGGCATTATGAACGCTAACAACTCTCTTATAAACCCCCACCACACTTTTCCTGAATCAGCAAGCCCGGAATCCCCTCAAATAAAAGAAGTAGCTGCCGTAATTTTTCCTTTCCTCATTCCCGCACCTTCTCAACAATATCCCTTCACGTTAAATGATATCGTTAAAACTGGCAACCAATACGGTACTGTTACTTCTCTCAACAAAAATGAAAAACCTGTGACAATTACTTGGGACGCAATTTCCGGTCAAGATTCATTTTCTTGGACTTATAACCTCGACGAAATCCGCGTCCTCAAAATCTCTCTCGTTCCTAAGTTTATCCCTAAAAAGACTGCTGGAGAACTTCCAGCTTGCACAACTATCGTACTCGCTAATTCCGAACAAATACAATTTAGTAACGCAACTCGTTTCAAAGTAGAATCGCTGAGCGAACACCACATTCTTATCTCTACTCTCGATCAATCTTATCTCTTTCCCATCAACTTGTTTCCCGGCTACCTGACAAGTTGTACTATAGATATTCCTGCACCCCAGCAATTAAAAGACACCCGCTGTTTGTCTGTCAATGAACTCAGAATCAGAGCTAAGACGCATTTAGCTCTTGAAGTGCCCGATAATTTCTTAGAATTCGCTATGCCGCTCCAAAAACAGCAGTTAAAAGAAAAAATAGCTCAACAATTGAGCGAAGAAAATTACCAACTTCTCGACTTTGACGTAGCTTGGGAAGAAGCCTGGAAGCAGCAGTTAGAAAACCTAGCCAAGAAACAAGGATTCTACGGATTTAGAGAGGGAGATTGCATTTTACAGCACCGAGAAGGAGTTCAACGAATGGGGACAGTCCAACGCTTGAACGTTGAAGAGCCACGTCCATTTCACATCCATTGGAACAGCGGAGAACTCCTAAGTTACAGCTTGACAGAACTCAAAGGTTTGGGTATTGCCCGCATCGAACCTATTGTTAAATTATCGCCCAATGTGGCTTATCAAATTAGCGAAGACGGCTCCTACTTTAGAGCTTGGATTGGGTTCCGTAGTGACATACTCCTACACCAACTGAGTACAGTATGGTATAGGCTTCTTTGCAGCCCGATGAAGGGTATAGTTAGAGTCGATTAGGGAGTTGCCCCCCTAACCTCTCCTTCAGAACGGAACGTGATACTTTCGTATCATTCCGCTCCTCAATAATCCCACCTTTGTTACAGGTACGATTCAAGACCAACTATCGGGTTTTGACATCTTCTTTAGAATGTATTGACCCGTCTGTTGCTGTCTTTGCGTCGTGGCAGTGTCTATGCAAAAGTTGTAGGTTATCGTAGGTATCTTTTCCACCTAACGATGTTGGTTTAATATGGTCAACTTCTACAATGTCTGTACTTGTGAAATACAAACCACAGTGAGAACAAATACCCTTTTGTCGTTTGATTAATGATGCAACTCTGTTAGGAGTTTCTGGGTACTCGCCTCTTCGCTTGCTCCAGTAAATCCAGTCTCCATTGTACGGACTAGCCTCACCTTTGACCTTTGTATGCCTTACGATTGGCGTACTTGCATGGGTGAGAAGTTCTAATCCATCCTCTGTACTGAAACACCAATTTCGGTCGCCTACCGTTCGCCAGTATTTTTCCTTATTGATGTCCCCTTTTCCCCTCGTTCTTGCCCAGGCTCTTAACTTGTCATAGGTTAGTTGGTCAACCTTTGAGAAGGTTTCCTTACTAACAACTGTCGAGTAATAGTTTGACCATCCCCTGATTACTGGATTCAGCCTACTTATTAAAGCAGCTTGTGGGGCGGTTTTATGGGTATCTATTACTTCGGCAATCTTGGCTAGATGAGTCTTAATTTTGGCTTTTGAGGGTGTGATTAGTGTCGTAAAACCTAGTGGCTTTCCCTGTGATGTATTTGAGCTACGGTAGTTCCCTACTTTATGCTGTTGTACATGGAATCCTAAGAACTCAAACCCAACCTTACCATCAATCTTAATAATGGTGTGGGTTAATTTTGTTTTACTTGGCTTTAACTCCAATCCCATTTCACTTAACCAATTAGCAATTATCTCCTGACATTTCTTGACTACGTTCACATCCTTGTGAATGATTACGAAGTCATCAGCATAGCGGATTAGGTTGAGGGATTGACGATTCATCGCTTTTCCCCCTTTTAGTGTTTCCGCATACTGTTTAATTCTATTCTCCATACCATGTAGTGCAATGTTCGCAAGTAACGGAGAAATTACCCCGCCTTGTGGTGTACCATCATTAGTAGGGAATAATTCACCCTGGTCACAATACCCTGCCTTGAGCCATGCTTTAATTTGACGGTTTAAGGTGGGGTATGTACTTATTTTGGAGATTAACGCTTTATGGTTTATACGGTCAAAGCATTTAGCAATATCAGCATCAAGCACATATTTGACTTTTTTACTAATACTATTAAATATTGCTTCAATCGCATCGTGACAGGAACGCCCCGGTCTAAAACCGTAAGAATTCGGCTCGAAACGAGCCTCCCACTCTGGCTCTAACGCTAGTTTAACTAGCGCTTGCAATGCGCGGTCGTTGATTGTGGGTATTCCTAATGGTCTAGTTTCAGTCGTTCCGGGTTTGGGAATATTAACCCTACGAGTGGGTTTTGCCTTTCCGGTTAACTTTAACTTGCCTACCAGGTTGATACGTTGCTTTGGGGTTAGTGATTTTACGCCATCCACACCTGCTGTATTTTTACCTTGGTTATCTTGTGTTACCCTACGTACCGCGATACATTTTGCAGACCAAGACCTAATCAGGGTCTTTTGAAGTTTGCGAACTGCTTTGACATCACCACGTTCACTCGCTTGGAATATGCGCTTTTGCAACTTAAAAGTCACCCGTTCTAGCTTTCGCCAATTGATGTCTTTCCACTCCACCGTCTGATTGTTCAGCGTTTTAGATATATTCATTGCTACTTGTTCTATTCCATTGAAATTACCGTGTATCCGTCAGCATATCCCTCGCATTACCAAGGGCATCGCTTCCGATACAATCCCTCTCCTAATTACCATTCGTTAGCAACTTACTGGTTATCGACCTTACCAGAGATAATTAAGAGTTACTTCGTTCCGATTACACATTTGTTTAAGTCTTTAGCGCGATGCTCTCCACCGGGTTTATGGGCGGTGCTTATAAGTCGAATTTTGACTCGCTTATGCCCTATCCTTGCCTTTTGGCTTGGTGTTAATCCGTCTTTACCGTATTTCTCAACGGATTTATCCATGATTCAGCCATTTACACCATTGAAGGTCACGATGGTTCAAACACATCTTTGCTTTCGCTACGCATGGACTCTTGCTCGACAGTTACCGGATTTGGCTTCTAGTAGTTCTGCCTTTTAACCCCGCTTTAGCTTAATGGTTGCTACCCATCCAACTAGGGGTTATGCTTTCACCTCTGCACTTGAGGGGAAGGACTTACCGCACGGCGGTTCACCTCCAAATGTAATCAGTTATCACCAGTCTTATCAACTGGGCTAACCGTCCCATAAGCCTTTCAGCTTATTTTAGGTTAAACGAATCGCACCAAAATTTCCTTCGCGGTACTATCATCCATAGTTCCTACTACAGATAGATTCCCGCTACGGCGTTTTATACTGGGGAAAATGTCCAACCCCAGTCTTTTCAAATTAATCGCAGCATTAATATCACGATCAACCATCAAAGAATTTTGCTCATCCCAATAGTCTCGAATACCGCAATCGGTGAAAATAATTTCATTCCGATAGCTGAGAACCATTGAGGTGTAGGCAGGCTTTTGCGGAATGACGACTGCTCCAGCTTTTTCGGCTATGTAGTCCAGCGTCTTAAAAAATTGACCAAACGCAGCGTCTAACCAAGACTTATTTAGTCCTGATTTGGCTGATTGACCGTTTGGAAGGTAAGTTCCATCATCATCTTGCTTGACTTTGTTTCGTTTAGTTAAGCCCTTCAAGTTTAAGTCTTCATGAAAAAAGAATTTAGCTCCCGATCTCACCAAATTTTGAGCAGTCTTATAGTGAAAATCTTGACGAGAACGAGCTATTTTTTGATGTTGTTTTGCTTCTTTTTTAGCTAATTTACGTCGAGACTTAGAACCTCGTTTCCGTTTATTTCGTTTTGTTGAGATACGGTCTAACTTGGCTTGGTTTTTACGAAGCGGTTTTAACGAGGGTAATTTCTCGCCTGACGACGTTGCCAAATAGACATCTTCATTCAGCACTGCATCCAACCCAATTGAATTATCCCAATTTGGGCTAATTTTGTCAGGTGTGAACTCGGGAACAGAAGAGTCTTCGAGCATTAATTGAATAAACCAACCATCAACCTTTCTGGTTACACTAGCTTGCTTGATGGTAAATCCGTCGGGGATTGAACGGTGCATCCGAACTTTTACAACCTTCAACTTCGGTAATCGAATGTAAATCCAATTCTTGCGAACCAACTTAATCCAATCGTTGTTAGCCGTAGAAAAAGTCATCGTCCGGTAATCCGCTTCAGTCTTAAATCGAGGTCTACCCGATTTTCCACCCTTGCTATCACCTACGATAAACCGTTCAAATGCTTTATCTACTCGCTTAGATACATCTTGCAGGATAGTTGAATCTACCTGTTTAAAGTCCAATAGCTCGCCACTATGAAAAACTTTTACCAAGTCTTTCTTAATGACGGGCAATTGTTGTTTTTGCGAGTAGTAGTTGGGCTTTTCCCTGGGTGCAGAGATACTGGCTATCAATGGACAAGCATTCACAGTAGTGCGATTCATCTCCCACCAATCAAAGCGATCACCTAACTGTCTGTTATACCAATAACGGCAAATTCTCAGCCAGTGGTTAAGGGTTAACTTTTGATTAGTGTCGGGATAAAATTGATACTGGTATGTTGTCTTCACTGCGCTACGACTTTTACGCATTTATTTAGCAATAATGTACCAGAAAATGTTATTTTGTGTCAAGTAATTGAAAAATTATGTCGAAAAACAAAATTGGCTCATTAAATAAAGATTTTGTTCGTCTCGTCATCCACCTGTTCAGTGCTCAAGATTATACTTTTGAGGTCGTGAGCAGGTGGAATCCTCGCCTCACAAGCCTTTCATCCCACACTAACCTTCGATCGTCGGTATAGTGTGGGGATTCCCGTCTGGCTAGCTAAAACACTAGCTAAAGCGTGGCTAATACCTGTCAAAAAGCTAGTCGGACACCTGAGCAACTTAATTGAGTGCCAAATTTATGAACTGCAACATACAGGTTCTAAATATGAGTATGCTGTAGCATGTCCCCGACATAAAACATTAAACAAGCGTCTTGAAGCTCTGGAAAAAGTTGTTAAACTTGATTTAGAAAGGATGCCATTTAGGAGATGAGTGGGAAGTAGCGAGCACTCCGTAGGGTGTAAACGGTGCTTTTTTGCTGGGACAAAAAACAGAAAAAATTCCTATTTGTCTTAAAAGTTTTATTAACAAGACTTAGGAATCTTCCTTGCCCGGAATCTAAAAAACCTACTCTTGAAAGACTTCCCCGTCAAGCTAACGCTTAATCAGAGGTTGATAAAATTAGTAATGGACGCTAACTAATGATTCAAACCTTACTCGAACAACCCCAGAAACTTACACAATTTCCCTTCACGCTCAAACCGCAACAGCAGCAAGCCATCGACAAATTAAGAAGCTTTCTAACCACTACCGAGTCATTCTTCTTGCTGTGCGGCTACGCAGGAACTGGAAAATCCACAATCGTCTTTCAAATTATCCAAGAACTCTTGAGTCAAAGCAAGCGCATTGTCCTCACTGCACCTACTAACAAAGCCGTCGGTATTCTCAGAAAAATGGCAGCCTCTCAAGGTATTTTCGGAGTAGACTTTCTGACAATACACCAACTTTTAGGCTTAGGCATAGTTCGCAAAGAACAAGAGAAAGTCTTAGAACAGACAAGCTGTTGTTACCTCCACCTCTACGATATCATTTTTCTTGACGAATGTTCGATGGTTGGAACTCAATTATGGTCTTGGATTGAGCGTAGATTTGAACGTACCCTGTTCAACCACCGCAAATTAATTCTCATGGGCGACCCAGCTCAGCTTAACCCCGTCGGAGAAAAACGCTCGCCTGTCTTCAGCATTACCAATAAAACTATGCTAACCGAAGTTGTCAGGCAAGCTGGAGAAAGTCCCGTCCTCGACTTCATCACCGAATGCCGTTCTTGTGTCAAGAATAAAACCGATATGTTCTTGCCACATTCTACCTACACTCAAGGGAACAAATCTAACGGTGCATTCAAAGTTAAGCCAGAAACACTCCTGCAATACGCCCTCAAAACCATCAAGCGCGAATTCACTTCCAACCCTGACTGCTTTCGGATTTTGTGCTGGACAAACAAGCAAGTCAACTATTACAATCAGGCCCTCCGAGAACAAGTTTACGGTCAAACAGCCCCCAGATTCATACCGGGAGAAAGGCTGATTACTAAGAAACCAATCATGGCCCCTGATGGTAAGACCGTTATTTTGCCCACTTCAACTGAATTTACCATTAAAGAAGTTGAAACGAGCCAACACTACGGCTATCGAGTATGGCTTTTAAAGATTGTGACCGATGACGGTTTATTTCGGCAAATCTTTGTGCTGCATGAATCCGAAAATAAACGCTATCAGGCTGAACTTAAGGAAAAACTCAAGAGTGCCAAGCGCAGCGGATTTTTATGGCGCAAGTATTATTGGTTTAAGGACGACATATTTGCCGAAATTGACAATTGCTTTGCCCTGACTATTCACAATTCTCAAGGCAGCACTTTTGATGAAGTGGGTTTGGACATTAATGACATTTTGACTCGGCTATTGGTGGGAAAAGAAATGAGCAGCAAACAAAAACTTAAAGAATACCACCGCCTCTTGTATGTCGGAACGAGTCGCTGCCGCCAACGGATACTATTTGTTCCTCCAATTTCATCCAGAGTTCAACTTGCATTAGGATACTTAACTAAATCTGGTTCAAGTAACTTTTGATGATAGGCAGTAGAAAGTAGGGAGAAAATAGCAATAAATCGGTTTGTGAAAAAGGCGACATCTCACTTAGAATAATATATCAGTAGGGCGAAGCATGACCTCCGTAAATATAAGACGTTCACCAATAACTTATATGCCGGAATGCTTCGCTCTCTTTTTTTCGACAAGATGCACTCCCAAAAACTGCTACTTAGATTACGATTTTATTAATCAACAAGCTCAAATTTATCATCCTAAAATAAAGGTTGATTATTACCTTTAATTGTTAAAAAATAATTACAATAATCCACCTGCTCTCAACCATATTGGTTCCACTCTTTCCACACTTCGACTCTCTTTTTTCAGCCACCGCTCGCGAGTGCTGCTACCGCAGCGGCAAATCGAACTTCTGACACACAACTAATTATGGCAAAATCTAGACTTACAGAAACACCCCCTCAGCAAAAAGTAGTACAGAGAGCAACCAAGAAAAAACGCTCTCCTGAAACAGCGACTAATTCCGCTAAGGCTGAAAAATCTGTTACAAAAATCACAAAAGGTTCTTCAACTTCTGAACCGGAAACAGCACTTTCAGAACAAGTAGAACCCTCTGAAAAATCCACAGAATATACACCAGTTTCAGCCACAGATGCTTCTGATTTAGGAGCTAAATCAAACGATGAGACATTGCCGGAGCCTTCTCCTTCCCCTTCCCCTTCAATCGTTGAATTTGCCTGTGATGCCAGAGAATTAAATGATTACATCCAAACTCTCAAAAGCAGCATTTATAGCAATAACAACCATGTCATTTTATCCAATATTCTCATAGAAGCAGATGCCGCAACTAGACAATTGCATTTAACTGCTTATAACCTGGAATTTGGGATACAAGCGAGTTTTGAAGCTAATATCAATCAATCTGGAAAGCTCACTCTCCCTCCAACCATACTCGCAGACATTCTCGGAAAATTTCCGAAAAGTCGCGTTACCTTAAAGAGTTCTTGGGAAATTATCAAAGGAAGTGACGTTCCATCAGTCAGTGCCACTCTGACTGCATCAAGGAGCAAGCACGTCATTCGTGGGCTAACTGCGGACGAATTCCCTGCTATCAAGAGCCTTGAACAAAAACTTGTGACCATTCCTGCTAGCGTGTTAATTGCTGTCCTCAAAGCCAGCTTATTTGCTGTAAGTTCTGAAGAAACCAAACGTATCTTAACTGGAGCTAACTTTCAACTAAGCCACGACGCAGAAAGGGGACTTTCTCAATTGAGAGTTTGGACAACAGACGGACATCGGATAGCAATGGTTGTAGGATTCAGTGAAAGCAGTGATTCCGATATTTTGAACACTCGAAACGTGCAATTTACAGTACCCACTAAGGTACTCCGGGTATTAGAGCGGACTTTGAATCCCACTGACCGAGTAGCTATTTACTATGAGACTGAGCCTGACAATAGCAATAACTTTGTTGCTTTTGAGTGGAACAATTGGCGGCTGACAGCGCAGTTATTAGAAGGAAAATACCCGAATTGCGACCAGATTATTGCTCCTTATCGGCATGAACTTAGCCATCAAATTGTGGTAGAGAAGCTCAGCTTTTTAAAAGCCTTAGAGCGGTTAGCTTCTCACAGCGATAAGTCCCATGTTACAGCAATTTTTGAATTCGATTTAGATAGTCAACAAGTGCGAATTTCACTAAATAATACTCTCAGTTCTGGTACTGAGATAGTTGATGCCAAACTATTCGGTTGTGACTTTCGGATCAAGTGCGACATCCGCTATTTAATTGATACAGTTAAAGCTGTTTCTAGTTCGGATTTGCGGATGTTAATGGCAACTCCTACGGCTCCCATACTGATTGCACCGTTTGGAATACCAGCGTCGGGTACAGAGGCTAAGGAGTGCGAATACATTATCGCTCCGCAAGAATAAAAGGTGGGGAGCGGCATCTAAATTTGATGCCCTCTCCTGCCCCAATTCGGAGCCTATTACTGTATAAATTAGGATAATTTAAATTCCTATTTTAACATAAAAATTATCTACAAGTGTGTTCAATACTCTCGCACCAACAACTTATATTAATACTAATTATCAAGACTCATGCAATAGTAGCCGTAGGGTGTGTCGCCATTAAAAATTCCTAATTTAGACAAACAATCTCACAGATCCGCACCTGACAAACAGAGCCCACAAACAAAGCTAACAATTCTGTAGCAAGATTTTTTAGAAATGGCATAACTTCAGGCATGCCTCCCCTATCGGGGAATAGTTACCAGAAGTATTCTAACGACTCAAAATGTACCAACCACTGCACCTCAAATACCGCCCCAAAAACCTACAAGAATTAGTGGGTCAAGACACCATCAAAACCACCTTGACCAATGCCATCACCTCCGACAAAATTGCTCAAGCTTACCTATTCACTGGCCCCAGAGGAACAGGCAAAACCTCAACCGCTCGCATCCTTGCTAAATCCCTCAATTGTTTGAATAGCAAAAAGCTAACCGCCACTCCTTGCGGGGAATGTTCAAGCTGCAAAACCATTGACTCCTGTTCAAGCTTAGACGTAACTGAAATCGATGCTGCCTCTCACAATGGCGTGGATGATGCCAGAGAATTAATACAACACAGCAACTTTGCGCCAGCGATGAGCCCTTACCGCATCTGGATTTTAGACGAGTGCCACCAACTCAGTACCAGCGCTCAAAATGCTCTCCTCAAATGCCTTGAAGAACCTCCGGCTCATGTGGTATTTATTCTCTGTACGACTGAAGCACATAAAGTCCTGCCGACAATTATCTCCCGCTGCCAAACTTTTAACTTCCGAGCCTTGTCAGTTGATGCTATTGTCGGACAATTGCACAAAATTAGCTCCGCTGAATCTATTGAGATCGCAAGTGAGGCCATGCGGGTGATCGCTCGCACCTGCGACGGGGGGTTAAGAGATGCCCTACAATTACTTTCTCAGCTTTCACTGCTAAACTCAGAGATTACCCTAACTCAAGTTGCAGAAGTATCTGGCAGTATCAGCGAGCAAGAGTCGATCGCCCTTCTCAAAGCCATTCATTCTGGCGATACCTTAAGCGTACTGCAATCTTCGAGAACGCTCATTGACAGCGGCAAAACCCCCAAACAGATTCTCAGTAGCTTGCTAGCAGCAATGAGAGATTTGCTCATTGTCAAATCAACGCGCCACTGCCAGAATTTAATTGCAGGGCCAGTAGGCTACTCACAACTGCGCTCGCTCGCTCTTCATCTCGATTTTGAAACAATTGATGCGGCTTGTACACAATTGCAAAAATCAGAATTTCAATTGAGAACTAGCACCAATGCTGCTACCTGGTTAGAAGTCGGCCTGCTGAACTTGATGCTGTCAAGCAAACCCGCTGCCCCCGAAACGCGGTTGCCGGCAACTTCCCAATCTAATCAGCCTGACAAATTTGATAAAACCCCTCAAAAAATAGAGGCAGATTCTCCTGACTTTGAGACAACTTGGGCGCAAGTAGTAGCAGCAGCGAAACCAGGAAATCGTAGCCTCTTAAACCGCGCTCAAATTGCCGAACTTTCGGCTGATTCATGTGTGTTAGCAGTAGAAAGAAAATACGCGAACAAGTTTCAGAGTCACCTTGAATCCGTGCAGCGGATCGTTACTAAAGCTTTAGGCCGCTCTGTTACTGTAACTGTCAAACAACAGGAGGAGTTAGCAGCATGATTAGCATCCTAATTGGGAATGATACCTACGCAATTGAACGAGAAGTTGAAAATTTTAAGACTCAAACTCATCCTCTATGGCGAGATTTTAACATCCACCGCTTCCATGCTTCTTCCCTGGATGCAGCCCTCTCTGCTGCTGCTTCAGTTCCTTTCGGCGGTGGAAACAAACTTATTGTCGTTGAAAATTGCGATTTCAAGCAATTTGGAGAAATGGGGCTAGAATTGCTGCAAATCTTGCCCCAATTACCTGCTACAACGCACTTAGTTTTCACTGCTGCTGTTATCGACAAGCGACTCAAGGTAGTTAAGCATTTGTTGCAGTTTGGTAATCTCAAGGAGTTTACTCTCATTCCTCCTTGGCGTACTGATTTGATTGAAAGTGCGATCGCTGCTACTGCTAAACAGATGAATCTCTCAATTGCCAGAGATGCTGTCAGTTATTTAGCGGTAGCGATTGGCAACGATTCTGCTAGAAGAGTCAATGAACTGGAGAAATTAGCCATTTATGCAGCGGGATCTCGCATTAGGAAAGAAGCTGCTAAAATCCTCGTTCCAGCTACCACAGCCAGCAGTTTCCAACTTGCCGAAGCTCTTTTAAAAGGTCAAGCATTGGCGGCAATTAAGGTGCTTGATGAATTGCTATCTCGGGCAGAGTTTCCTTTAGCAATTATTGCCACTCTCCAAACTCAGTTTAAAACTTGGCTGTGGGTAAAAGCTACTATCAATTCTGACCAACAACGTTCTGATAGCGAAATTGCTAGTATGTGCGGAATTAGTAACCCCAAACGGCTGTATTTCCTTAAGCAGGAGGTTAAGGAAGTATCTGCGAACTTCTTAAGTCGATCGCTCTCCATTTTGTTTGATTTAGAAATTGCTCTCAAAACAGGAGATAAGCCTGACTCGATGTTGCCTGCTTTGCTCAGCATCACTCAACTCACTCACCTTAAATAACAGGAAAGCGCTGCCGAGTTAATTCGGCAGCCTTTCATTAAAGGCGTTGTTAAAAAAGCTGTTGTTTCATTACTTATCCAAGTTATTTTTTAACATTTTTGGCGTAATATAATGTACAATAAGTCCAGATTTGTTGCCAAATTTTACTGGAACTAAAGTCTAAGAGAGTCGCTTGCATCGAGCGGACTAAATAAAGTTTTGCTCGCTTTCCGCTTACCATATTTTTTCTGTAAGGTAATTTCGTCAATGCGAGTTACAACCGACCCAGCAGGTGGAGTTGTATTGTTGGCCCGGATGCTTGTTGCAAGTCGTAGCTGTATGATGTGACGTTGCCAAATACATCTGTCATCGATTTGACCTGTTCCAAGGCATCATAAACTACTGATTGACTGTTACCTTGGGAAGTTCTGATAGCGACGATTAGGCCCTCCGAATCCTCGTCGTATTCCATCGTTTAGGTGTGAGTTTGACCGTTGAGTCTAAATGTAGTTGTGGCGACTTCTATTTGACCGTATTGAGTCGGAATATTGGGAACATTCGGTGTCGAATTAGACCTGAAAGTTAACTCAAAACCCTGCATCGCACCAGTCGCTTCTGTTACAACTTATTAATTATCACTCATAGCGATGGCTTTTTGCCTGCATATTCAGGTATGCTGAGGAAATCAATAGCTATAAAAACCAACAATAAAATTGTGTTAAAATGTAAAGGTGTGAGGGCATGATTCCCGAATTTGATGAGAACGGCAACTTGCCACCAGGAGTGTATTGGGCCGAATGGGAAGAATTCAAAGATCGCTTTGGAATAACACCACTTCGTACTCGCATGATAGAGGGTTTGCAAATGGCAATGGAGCAGCTAAAGGCAGCAGGATGCCGAACAATTTACATCAATGGTAGTTTTATTACTAGCAAACTAGCTCCTCGAGATTTTGATGCTTGTTGGGATAGAGAAGAGGTTGATATGAATTATCTGAAAACTCATGCTCCTCGACTGAGAAATTATGCAGATAGAGCCGCACAGAAAGCTCTTTATCGCGGTGAAATATTTCCGTCCGACCAGCCCGTCGGTAGTTACGATCTAACTTCCTATGAATTATTTCAACGGGACAGAGAGCTGCATCCTAAAGGAATTATTGCTATAGATTTAGTAAGGTGGTCGCCATGATTAGAAATAAAAAGCAATATGAGTATACCCAAGAGTTAGCGAAAAGATGTGAATCTACGCTAGCCCAGTATGACGCCCAAGATGAAGAGGTGAAAAAGAACGATCCTTGGTGGTTAGTGATGCGTGAATCTATCCAAAGTCATCTGGATACTTTTAGGGCAGAAATAGCTGAGTATGAAAGATTGGTGGAGTGCGATCACACTCAAGACCTCAAAATTGAAGTAGATTCGATTTTAGAGCTGCCAAGAGTCTTAATTAAAGCTCGAATTGCTGCGAAAATGACTCAAAAAGAACTTGCAGATAGACTGGGGCTGGAAGAAAATCGAATTAAGCAATACGAAGACTCAGATTATCAATGTGCGAGTTGGGTGGAAATTATCGATATTACTGAAGCTTTAGCGGTTGAGCTGAAAACAGCTAGTTTTGTGGTGGATTTTCAGGAGATGGAAGGGAGGAAAAGTTCTCTGGCTGAGTTTGTAGAACGACAGCGAAAGCAGTTAGAATTTAAAGCTCAGAAAGTCGAAAAATAGTCATTATTTATTGTCCAATACGGTTCATTTAAGACAGTCCGTTCAGTAAAACGATGTGAAAAACAGACGGGATTGCTTTCCTACCCTTCACCGAACGCCTTCGGCGAACGGATCGCGAAAGCTAACGCGAAGACGCTCGCAATGACAAAAACAGTTAACCCAAGCGTATTGAGTTATTGTCTAGATATCGCAGCAGTTTTTGAGGGTACAATCGCACTCTCATCTCTATTTGTATAAACTTCCGAGCCGCAATAAACTTACCCACTCTCATCATTATTACACTTCCCAGTGAAAATCAGTTAACCGATCTACTCAAAAAACGTTTAATAACAGCTCAACTTTCCTGCATCATCCAAACAAGAAAGCCCAAGATTTGCTCAACAGGAGGTAGTGGATAATCTGTAAGGTCAATGGACGCGCATTGCTCTTCTAGTTTAAGAAACCGCCAAACTGTACCGCTAGTTACCGTTCCGTAAATCGTCGATATCGGCTGTTGCTTTTGTTGGTTAAAGCGTTGAGCTGCAACCATTTCTGCAAGGCATTGCCCAAGAGCCGGTTTAAGGTCTTCTTTTTTGGCTGACACCAATATAACCGCAGGGGCTTTGATAAATAGTTGCTCCGGGGAACGACTAAGAAGAAAGTCAACATACCCTGTGAGTTCAGCCTCCGGTTCTACATTGAATTCTTCGCCTGAAAAAACGCTAATCTGTCCTTGAAGTTGGCGTTTTACTTCTAGTAACACAGGATTGATAATCCCCTCCGAACGAGCTTTTTCGCTACTCACCGCGATCGCCCAGGGAATCGTTTCTTTAAGAATATCCTGTAGTAAAGGGCTAGGAGTGACAGGGGAAATTTCTGGTAAGAAACGCGAGCCTTCAATGATTGTGAGATGGAAATCATCTACAGCTTTGCTGAGAGTAAATTTACTGTAAGGCATAGGTTTATTATTCTTAATTGGATACTATAACACTTCGGGGTTAAATGAGGTACATCTGGTAATTGGTAATTGGTAAGTAGTAGGACACAATTAATTACACAAAACTTTGGGCGACAAGCCTTGTCTAGTAAAGAATCAGCAAAAAATCAGTGTGTAATTAATTCTGTCCAATTACTTAATTGGTAAGCTGTCGCGTCTTTAAATTATATACTTCAATCCTTGTAGAAAAAGCGTAAAAATTTCTCCCTCTCTCCCCTTCTCCCTTTCTCCCCCTCTCCCTCTCTTCTTTGCTACATTCCAACCTTCAACTCCGAACTGCACTCTCTTCCCCTCTCCCTCTCTTCCCCTCATTCCCAATAGACACTTTAAATGCGTAGCAGCTTAATGGGCAGTTGACGCCTCACTTGCTTGAGAACCGCTATATACATAGCAAGTGTACTGTGTTAATGCTAGCGTCTCACGGGGCAGGGTAATCGCGCAGTGAGCCAGAGACCTACCGTTTCCCTAGTTCCTGAATCCAAACCCATAATTGCCACCAAATTCAGTCCGACTCCCAGTTGGTTTTTTTGGAATTTCCTCTCTCCTTCTTTTTCCTACCTATCGGTAGTAAGAGAGAAAAGATTCATTCTTAGAGTGACCAATGCCTCCCAATTATATCAACCTTCTTTCCCAACTAATAGCCAGACATGATTTTCACCCAAATAACTTTCCAGAAGCAAGCCATTTGCAGCCAACTGCAACAGCCGAATTGTGTGAGTTTTTAGGCGAAGAGGTTATTTATCAGACAATCGCGACTGCTACAACTCCTAAGCTCTACAAAATTCCTCAAGACTTGCCGCCTTCAATAATTTCTGCTTTGCACTGCCAAGGCATTCAACAGCTTTATTCGCACCAAATTAAAACACTCAAAGCCGTGCGCCAGGGCAAAGATGTCATCCTCAGCACAGCAACAGCTTCTGGCAAATCTTTAAGTGCGTACTTGCCTATTTTAGAGGGCATTCTCCAACATCAATTTACTGCACTCTCTATTTATGGCTTGAAAGCTTTAACAGCCGACCAAAGTCAAAAACTTGCCGATTTGCTCCAACTGATTCCTGAGCCTGCGCGCCCGCGCCTTGCCCTTCTAACTGGAGATACTCCTCCCAAAACCCGAGAACAATTATTAGCTGCAAATCCTAGCATAATCAGCGCCACACCAGAGTTAATTCACTATGCGCTGAAAGGCGTTCACTGGAGTCAGCCTTGGCAGCACTTTTTAAGTCGCCTCCGCTATATTGTCCTAGATGAAGCTCACACTTTTAACGGAGTTTACGGAGCTAACATGGCTAGCTTAATTCGCCGCTTAAAATTGGCAGTAGACGAGCGCGGAGGTTGTTCTCACAAACTGCAATTCCTGATGTTGAGTGCTACCGTTGGCAATCCCGTTAAATTAGCGAAGTTACTATCTGGTAGAAGTCGAAAGCGAAATATCAATAAACCCGAGCGGTTAGTTTGGATTAACTCTAGCGGAGCTGCTGTCCCTGAACGGCAATTAATTGTTACTAAACCGACTCATGATGCTAATTCCGATGTTGCTCGCATCATTATGTTTTTGTTGCAGCAAGGGCAAAGCGGAATTTGCTTCGGTAACGGCCGACAAGCAATTAAGAACTTGTGGGCAACTTTTAAGCAAGAAGCTGTCACTCAAACTAACTCGGGAATTGAGTCGCAAGTAGCAATTTTCTACGGCAGCTTAACAAGCGAGCGCCGCATGGAAATTATTAACTCTTTGCAGTCAGGAACAGTTAAGTGTATCCTGAGCACTAGCGCTCTCGAAGCGGGTATTGATTTGCCTCAACTTGATTTTGCTATTATTAGGGGATGGCCGGGAAGCTTGCAAGCTTTTAGGCAGAGGGCTGGCAGGGCTGGTCGCGCAAACTCCGGTTTAATTGTCTTCATTCCCATTGCACAATCACCTTTGGATAACTATTTTGCCGAACGCCCTGAATTGTTGCTGTCGGCCGAATCTGAATTGGTGAGCTTTAATGCCAATTATCCCATAGATATTGCCAAACA
>NZ_JAUBOZ010000001.1:0-63470 GCF_036700475.1 Microcoleus sp. T2B6
GTCCAAAAAGGACGGGCGGGACGCCCATCCCACAATAACAATTAAAATTGTAAGTTATTTAATTCGCGATCCTATGAGCGAAAGTCGTGCTCGATTCTTGATTCAAAAGACCTCTTACAAAAATAATTAGGACGGGCAAGATGCCCATCCCACAAGATTTATTTTTTCTTGTGGGATGGGCCTCTTGCCCGTCCTATCAATTGATGAAAAGGATTTTTTGCAAGAGGTCTAAAGAACGGAAGAACCCCAACTGCCAACTGCCAAAGTTTCACTCTTCCACGCGATAGCCCAATTCCGCCAAACGAGTACGCGACTGCCGCCACTTCGGCTGCACCTTGACAAATAACTCCAAATACACTTTACCTTCAATTAACTTTTGAATCTGTTCTCGCGCCGCACTGCCGATCGACTTAAGCATACTGCCGCTTTTACCGATTAAAATACCTTTTTGGGAGTCCCGTTCGACGTGAATCGTCGCCAGAATCCTAGTAATTTTTGCTTCTTCTTGAACTATGTCGATCGCGATTGCTACGGAATGCGGTACTTCTTCCCGCGTCAGCAGCAAAATCTGTTCCCGAATCAATTCACCCATAATAAAGCGTTCCGGCTGGTCAGTCACCAAATCTGGCGGATAATAATAAGGCCCAACCTCCAAATGTTCGATTAACAATTGTTGCAGCGGCTCGACACCCTCGCCCGTGAGAGCGGAAAATTTCACTACAGGCCACTCAGGATTGACTATTTGCTCGTAAGTTCGATCGATCAACACGGAATCCTCCGGTTGTTCGTCCAACTTATTCATCCCCAAAATCACCGGAACTTTGCAATTGCTGAGAATTTCGATAATATATCGATCGCCCCCTCCCGATTCCACCGAACCATCCACCACAAACAGCACCACATCCACCGACTGAATCGCGGTGCGGGCATTCTGCACCAAAACCTTGCCCAATTGGTGATGCGGCTTGTGAATTCCGGGAGTATCTACAAAAATAATTTGTGCTTCCGGTGTCGTTAGGATGCCCCGCAGCCTGTTACGTGTCGTCTGAGACACCGGCGAAGTAATAGCAATTTTCTGCCCCACCAACTGATTCATCAGCGTTGATTTTCCGACATTCGGGCGTCCGATAATACCCACAAAGCCCGATTTGTAACCCGCCGGAGCCGCGGGAACACCCATAATGTCCGATACGTCGATAAATTTACTATCTTCCACTAAAATCACCTATTTTCAAGCCCCTTCTCTGTCTATTGTCGCCTGAAAATACTCAAACGGCCATCGATGCACTGTAGCATCTTTCTCGCCCTGGTATAGCGCGCAACACTCAAACCTCGATCGAGCCGCTTTCCCAGTGTTAAAACAGGATACGCGATCGGCAAAACTTGATATCTGAGACAAAATTTGATAAAGTTCCAATGACATCGCTCAAAAATGAATCATTCTGGTAAAACCGACTCCCCAATGCTGTAACAACTTCAGATGTGTAAATATCTAACTCAACTGAAACTCTTCTACAGTTTGTCAGGCCAACCAGTTTTAACATTTTTGAAGATGTTTGGTAATAAATTAGGTAAGTTGAACTCAAACTCAAAAGCTCAATATCATGAGGCGCTTTCTCAATAAAAGCTAGTGTCTTTTGAGCATACCTAAATTAGTGCTAATCGTCATAAAGTTGAGGAGATGAATCGAATGAAATCGAAATTATTTTGGAGTGCCTGCACCGTTTTGGTAGCAAGCTTGCCTGTTCCCGCATTGGCTCAAACCAGCCCTCCCACCAGCCCTCAAGCAGGTATTGACTACAAGGGTGGCTCGAAGAATTACCAATTGGTACCGGGCAGAATCCAAGACAGAACCTTGCCCAGAGCATTTGACTTTCCAATTATTACCAATGTTGGTACTGACACTAGCATTACCTCGGATTTCCTAATTACCGATCAGTTTCGCGCCCCAGCGGGTCGTACAGAATACACCGGAGCTCTCACCTCCTGGGCAGCATCAATCAGAGAATGTCTGGCCAAACAACCACTCTTGATTCGAGCCAGCACTAAGAACCCGATTCAGATTAATGGTAGAGTAGGCACGATTGTCAGAAACGCAAATAACCGTGCAGTTTGCAAATAAGCCAGCAATATCACAGGCGCTAAATTGACCGTAATTGCTGTAAGGGCGGGTTCACCAATATCTCCCATGCAAGCATCGATACAGTAAACCCGTCACCGCAGCGATATTGGGGTCAATCGAGGTCAGTTGATATAACTTCCGCTATCTTAAAGATAAAAACTAGAGAGTGTTTTTGAACAAAAAGAGCAATAGAAAACCTATTGCTCTTTTTGTTGGCGAAATTTCAATTAATATCTATTAGGACTTCTATGATATCGGCGGAAACGACATCATATATAGCAATCCTAAATCATTTGTGAATTTCTTACTCCCTCCCCTTAGTAAGGGGAGGGTTGGGGTGGGGTAAAAAGTTTACGACTCATTTAGGATTGCTATAGCAATCCTAAATGATTCAGATACATTTGTAGGGGTAGTGCTACCCCTACTCCCCGTGCCTACCCCCTATCTATCGGGCAACCACGGGGGGATTGCCCCTACAATAATTATGCAAATGATTTAGGATTGCTATATCAGAGGTTTGTAGTGAGGAATGCAAGTCCTTATCAAAGTTTAAGGACTTGCATTCCTCACTGCAAACGAGATAATTACGCAGAAACCAGCTTGTTTCCAAAAAATCCCGTGGAACGCGAGGGATATGGATTTTAACACCTGGTTTATGAAAGTTGGTCTGCGTAATTCACGATTTAGGAGCGCAAAATTCATGTGTACTCAGTAAAATTTCGCCATAATCAGGAATCCAAGCTAGCCACTGTTCTTCCGAAGATTCACACAACAGCCACGCTTCGTCAAAGCTGAATGCGGTTGGCGGATTGAACAATTTAACCCACATAGAAGGAGTCAATTTTGGTGCAGGTACGGCGCAGCCAAATCTTTCCCAGTCGCGGACACTGGCGAAGCTTCCGGGGGTTGGTTGGGATTGCCAAGTACGAATATCTGTTTGCAGTTGCATAATTACTCCTGTCTAGCTAAGAGTCTGCACCAGGGCGCGGTTGAAACAACCCAGAGCGAAGGCGCAGATAAATTTTGATTATGTAGTCTATGTTACGGAATTATCTAGGCGAATGTGTAAGGTTGTAGCAAAAATTTACAATCGAGAGGAAAAAACTGGCTCAAAGCTGAAAAGGTCGATCGGCTATTGTTCAGCTCGGCAACGATCGGCTACCATAGCAAAAAATATCTAATTTATTTCAAAAATTCCGACATGAACCAAACTGCAAAATCCCAGTGGAAAACTCTAGACCGCTTTGTAGAAATCAATTCTCCTTGGGTAAAACTAATCGCCGAACATCTCGAAACAACCGAAGGAAAAACAGTAGAATATTGGCGAGTAGAAAGAGCAGATTCAGTTGTAATCTTGACAATTCAAGCTGACAAATTGCTGTTTCCCACACCGATGTATCGCCCCGGCGTGGCAGAAGCAACCCTCGATTTTCCTGGCGGTCGCGTACCAGCAGAAGCCACGCCAGCAGCAGCCGTGCCAGCTATAATTAAGAGGGAACTAGGCGTGACAGAAAGTGCGATCGCCCGCATCGAACCGATCAACACCATTGGCTGGGCAATAAACAGTTCCTTCTCCAATCAAAAACTCTACGGTTTTGTTGCAGAATTGCTCCCTACAGCAACAGTAAGCCCCGAACTGATCGGTGCTGCATATCCTGTAACCCCAGACGGAATTCGCGACTTGCTAAAAAAATTAACTTGCCTCCAATGTCGAGCCTTACTGCTAGAATGGCAAAATCAAGTCGATTTTAGATTTTAGATTTTAGAATTGGGAATTGTCCCCCGATGCTCGCTGATTTGAATTTTAGGACTTACGCTCATAAACCAGGTTTATCTGACAAATCTTGGGTTAAGCAGCAAATTATCTCAGAAAAAAACCGGGTTTCTAGCCCCTTGTCTGTAAGTTCTAAAATTCCTGAAAACCCAAATCACCGGAACTAATCATGCCTCTCAATAATGAAGTTGCTGTCGAATGCCTCGACGTGACATATCGCCTCAACCGCAGGCATTTAGTAGACAAACTCAATTTCAAAGTGCTACAAGGAGAAGTTTTAGTATTGCTGGGACGCAGCGGAAGTGGCAAAACTACTACCATGAAATTGATTAACAATTTACTAAGGCCCAGCAGCGGCGAAGTTCTTGTCATGGGAAAACCGACAACTCAGTGGAACCCAATTCAACTGCGCCGAAAAATTGGTTATGTGATTCAAGAAATTGGTTTGTTTCCCCATTTTACCGTTGAGCAAAACGTCGGTTTAGTGCCGAAATTGGAAGGTTGGGAGGGCGATCGTATTCAATCTCGCGTCCGCCAACTGTTAGAATTAGTCAACCTCGACCCCCAGCACTTCGCCAAACGCTATCCCCATCAGTTATCCGGCGGACAGCGGCAGCGGGTAGGCGTCGCTAGAGCACTGGCGGCTGACCCTCCGATATTGTTAATGGACGAACCGTTTGGTGCTTTAGACCCGATTACTCGTCTGGAATTACAGCGGGAATTCGGTCAATTGCAGCAGCAACTTGGCAAAACTGTGATTTTTGTGACTCACGGCATTCAAGAAGCTTTTTTGTTAGCTTCTAGAATTGGTTTGATGCAAGACGGACGGTTGGTTGAATTGGGATCGCCCGATGATTTTATGAAATCTCAGCATTCAGAAGCTCAGGCATTTCTTGAATGTTTGCAATTACCCGGGACGGGGTAATAATATGATGTGCGATCGCATCATTGGTTTATGGGTATGGGCGGGGCGGGTTTTTGAAGCTGATGGTTGGGAATTAAAGATATTGGTGAACCCGCCCCTACGAAATTTTTAATTATACCACAATTGCCAATTACCAAATGATAGAATTTTTAAATCGGTATGGTGCGGAGATAATTCGGCGCGCCAGTGAACACTTATATTTAGTAACTGTTGCAATTTTTATCGCTATTATTGTGGGGATTCCCCTGGGGATTTTAGCTACGAGAAAACCAAAATTGAAAAAGCCAATTTTGGGATTTGCTAATATTATGCAAACAATTCCCAGTTTAGCTTTGTTTGGCTTGCTAATCCCGGTGCCGGTATTGGGTGGAATAGGCGATCGCACGGCAATTATCGCCCTCACTCTGTATTCTTTACTGCCAATTATCCGCAATACTTATACTGGTATTGTCGGCGTCGATCCAGCGATTACGGAAGCGGGAAGAGGCATGGGAATGACTGATATGCAACTGTTATGGCAAGTGGAAATTCCCCTGGCGCTGGGCGTGATTCTGGCGGGCGTGCGAGTTGCTGCGGTAATTGCGATCGGACTCGCTACAATCGCCGCTGCAATTGGCGCGGGTGGCTTGGGGGTGTTTATTTTCCGGGGCGTTGCTACCGTTAACAATCAGCTACTTTTGGCTGGGGCAATTCCGGCCGCTTTAATGGCCTTAGCTGCGGATTTTGGGCTGGGTTTCGTAGAAGCGCGCCTCTCGAAAAGTACCTTAAAAACTATTAATGAGGACTAAAATCCTGACTACCTTCCGTCAGCGTTGTCACTCTCTGCGAACCAGAAGCATTCGCAGGATTTGCTATCAGATTGCGGATTTCATTTGAGCGTTCAATGTACTCTCGATCGCTCAAAACAGCTTGGCTTCCCTCCAGGGAAATAGCATCGGCCAAATCGATCCAAGAACGGCAACCGCCGTATTCAGAAATGTAGGGAATTTCGCGGATTTCTGCAAGGCGATAAGCCCGCAGCAATAAAATATAAATTGGCTGAGTTTGTTTCCATTTCAGGCGATCGCTGACAAAATTTTCATTCCAAATATGGTACGGAAATAGCGCAGTAATTGCCGGTTCCCAAGCTACCAAAAAAACATCAGTAATCTCCGCCCAACTACCAATTCTAATAACTTCAGGATGCCAACCAGATTCGACAGTCTTGACTTGATGTGCAAACTCCGGCTTTAATAAATCCGGCTGTTGGTGTTCAAAAGTTGGATACAGCAAAACCTGTTTGTCAGTGACATTGAACTGTCCTGCTTGCTCGCGAATTCCCCCCTTCCGCAACAGCACAATGGTTTGACCTTGTTCCAAAGCATTAACTGCTACATTCCATTCTTTCAGCGCCCTAGTAGTTGATTTCATGGGAATTTAGTTGGGTTTTAACAATAGTAACAAAAATCGGTACTTTCAAGCAAGTACAGCCACTTTTTCCTGTTAAAATTGGCGTAGTCCTGACTATGCAGGACTACCCTTTATTGCTAAATTCTCACTGCAAAAGATGCTGCTAATTCGCGTTCTGGTTCCATACCAACTGTAGGCGGCATGGAACGATTTGCTACTTGCTCGATCAGTTGTAGATGTTGCGGCAGCATTTTAGCTAAACTGTAGCGTTCTAGGGCGGTTTGACGGGCTTTGATGCGAATGTCGGCCATGCGGGTAGGATGGTCTAAAACTTCATCAATGCGATCGGCTACTTGTTTTGGTGAGAAGTAATCGACTAGCAAACCGTTTTCTCCGTCGCGGATAACTTCTCTGACTGGCCCTGTGTCGGAACCGATTACTAAACATCCGGTTGATAGAGATTCAATCATCGACCAAGATAGTACAAAAGGTCTGGTCAAATAAACGTGTACGTCAGATGCTTGAATTACTTTTAGATACAGTCCGTAAGGTAGGGGCCCGACAAAGTGAACTCGCGACAAATCTAGGGGTACTTTTTTGAGCATATAGTCTTTGTAAGACTCGCCGTTGGGTAAAGAACGCCCATAACAAACTCTTTCTGAACCAACGATTACGACGTGACAGTTGGGGCGGCGTTCTTGTACATAGGCGATCGACTCAATGAATTCGGGAAAACCCCGGTAAGGTTCCATTCCCCGCGATACGTAGGTGACAATTTCATCAACGCCAGACAAGTCTAAGTTAGGCAAAATTAGTTTAGCACCGGGGTCGGGTTTGAAGTAATCGGTATCTACGCCGTCGTGGAGTGTGGATAATTTTTGTTGTAATTCGGGCGGAAATTGCGATCGCTGCCAATAAGTTGGTGATAAACCCCAATCGCAAGAGTATAAATCGATCAAAATCGGCGCATTTTTGATTCTAATTCTGGCCATATCGTCAACTGTTAAAGGTTCCGCTGGGTCGAAATCTGCGTCGGAACCAATAGCATGATAAAACCACTCGAAATAGCACAAAAGCGGTGTATTTGGAAAAGCTTCTTTGACAAATAATGTCGGCCCCCAACCGGAATGTCCGCAGATAATATCGGGTACGAAACCGTCTGCTTTGAGTTGTTCTGCCATTCTAAATACGGCTTGTCCGTAGATGACGGCACTTTCTAAAGGGCGGACGTATTGGTGAGTCTGCGCGTGGGGTTCCCGGCTGGGGGTAAATGCTGCTTTCCGCACGCCGGGAATGTTCCACTCTGGGCGCTCGTTTTTAGTGCCGAAAACAATTTGATTTTTGGGATCTGCGCCTAAAGCCGTGATAATGTGGCGGTATTGGGCGGGGAAGTTGGGATGGAGAAATAATGCTTTCATTGTCTGTTGACTGTTGACTGTTGACTGTTGACTGTTGACTGTTGACTGTTGTCTGTTGACTGATAACAATCTAAAATCTAAAATCGATTGACTGTTGACTGTTGACTGTTGACTGTTGACTGATAACAATCTAAAATCTAAAATCTAAAATCTAAAATCGATTGACTGTTGTCTGTTGTTAGTTGGAATAAAATATTTTGAGGCGGCTAAAAAGCTTTGGTTTTATTGATTGGGGGTTGGTGCTTTGCAGATCCAGACACAATCTCGCGGTACTGAAGATGTATTTTTCAGGATAATTTCATAGTTTAAATGATGGAGAAATTTTTCCATAATTGTATCAGTCATAACTGAAAATGCAGTGCCGTCTCTGCGTCCCAGCAGGTTTTTGTCCCACTCGCTGGCGAATTTTTGCCACCCTAATTCGCTGAGAATATTCCCGTGGTGAAAGACGCAAATTCGATCGCCCCGCAGCAGTTTGGGAATTCGAGTCAGGTAGTTGAATATATCTACTGGCTCTACGTGTACCATTGTATCGTAACAAAAGCAGACATCGGCTGAACCTGGAGCGATGCCGTCTAATGTTAAACCGTCGAGTTTGACGTAAGAAACGCGATCGTCTCCCAAGCGCGATCGGGCGGCTTGCAGCATTTGACTGGAAATGTCGGCACAAATTAGTCGATCGCAATATTTCAGCAACAGCGAACCTGTTTTTCCGCCACCGATACCAATTTCTAAAACCCTATGTTCTTTTTTGATGTACGGTGCAATAAATTGCTGTTCTATCAAGGATTCATATTCTGCTAGGGAGTTAGCGGCACCGGCCGCTTTCCCTATCCATTCGTCGCCAATATGGGCAAGTTCGGTATTACTTTTTTGCCACTGTTGGGCGTAACTGTCCCACGCCGTTTCATAATCTACTTTAGGCGGTATTATTTCCATTGTTTTTTTTTCTGTCTCAGAATACACAAACAAAAGTCGCTTGATAGTCCTCCCGGCTGATCCATTAAGATTTGTTCAATCTCCAGCAATAACCTGACGATCGTTTCACTCTTTGGTTCTCCGTCTGAAAGTCGAGCGTGATCTAAAAAAGGGTAAAGTTCGTGAAGTAACCCCCCACCGGCTAGATTCAAGACTTCCACATCAAAGTAGAATTCTAAAAACGGAAGTATCAGCTTTGACCGGACTGCTTCTGAAGGGTCTCTCGCCAATACTTTCTCAATACTTGGACTAGAAAATTTTTCAGTTGTTCCCGACCTTAGCGTGTCGGGAAAACATTTGTAAATGCGATTAATCACATCCACTTGAGCTTGATTATATATATTGTAGCAATCTCCTATGTATTCATTGACAATAAAATATCCATCGGGTTTTAAACATTTCTGAACAATTGATAGACATCGTTCTAGTTCTTTGACGTGATGCAGCGAACCAGAGCAAAAAACTACATCGTATTTTTTATTATCATCAACCGCAAACAAATTAAAGTCATCTTGATAAAAATTAATCTCTACTCCCGCTGCGGCGGCATCTTGTCTAGCAATTTCTAAAGAATTTTCGGAAAAGTCAAAGGCATCAATTTGAGTTGCTAATCCTAATTTAGCCATGAGAATCTCGTGATTTCCCACACCGCAACCAATAGACAAAAGACGATCGAACCGTCGATTTTTGAAATATTTTTTGACTAACCAGGTTAGCCAGTAACCTTGAGTATTACCACCTGACAGCCGATGGTTGATAGTTTTTTCGATAATCGGATTAGACAACCAGTAACCCTGCTTCCCAATTGCGGCTGTTGGGTTAGTCTCCCAGTAATTTTTAGCTGTTAATTCATTGGAGGTGTTCTCTTCCGTGATGCTGGAAATTTGACGCCATACTTTTTTACCATTGAATCTTGAACGATTACTTTTTAGTAGTAAAATAACCTTCTCTAAAAATTTGACCATAAGCTTGAGTCATTTCTGCAAAACTATTCAAAGACTCTAACACATATTTAGCATTTTCTGCTAACCGCTGGCGCAAAGATTTATCTTCCAATAAACTATGCAGTGAGGCCGCTAGTTCTTCTGGGCGATCGGGCGTGTAAAACAAACCATTAATTCCAGGTCGCACTTGTTCTTTAATCCCAAAAACTGGCGTTGTAATAATTGGCAAATCGCAGGCCATCGCCTCCAAAATCACTCTTGGAAAACTTTCGACGCGAGAAGTGCAAACAAAAATATCAGCGGCTTTGTAATATTTTCCCGTCTCCCCAGTTTCCGGGACTACTGTTACCCTTGGCCGCAACTCTGCTGGCAATTCCCCCACCAACTCGGCTAATTTATTGCTGTAAATACTAGGGCGATCGCCCACAATAAAACACCTAATTTTATTGTGCCATTTGTCAGGCAAAAGAGAAAGTGCCTTAACTAAATCCTGCTGTCCTTTGCGTTCGCATACCGTTCCCAGCAGCAAAATCACCACATCTTCCGCTGCAACACCTAAAGTTTTTCTAGCCAATTCAGAGTTCTCCGAATTTTCCAGTTTGCTCAAATCTAAGCCGTTGTGAATCACGGTAAAATTGTGGTGGCTGTTGAGAGGCAAATACCTGTCCCGCGTTGCATCTGCCACAAAAATCACTTTGTAAGGAAAGCGAAAACACTCTAAAGCTCTCGCCGCAATCTCCGAACCAAACCTGTTAAAATAAGTTTGCCAAGGTTCGCTTTCGTGCACGTTCCACACCGCCGGAATTCCGATTTGCCGCGCGGCATCAACTACAAAAAAGTTTTCTAAAGTATTGGCATAAATTGCATCTACTTTTAAACTGGCAATTTCTGTGCTAAAACTGCGGATGGCTTCATCATAAGCATCGCGCTGGTAGATGTGTTCGAGAGGATTGTCGCGCACAATTACTTCAATTCCCTGCTGTTCGTAAGCTTGACGCAGGGGCCCGTCTGTTACGCAAAGTACGATCGGCTTAATCACACCCTCAGCCGCTAATTGCACTGCAATTTCGTACTGATGCAGCGGCGCCCCCGTAAAATCCAGCGAATTGCTGCACATCAAAACTCTGATAGGATGAATCAAATTCTCTGCTTCTGCTACCAACAAACCAGAATCATTAAATTTTACTTCTTCCTTATCTATTACATCCGTTACATCCGTTACATCCGTTACAAAATCCGTTGCCGAACCTTCTTCCTTCATAAAAACCCGTCGAGGTTGAATATGAAAATACTCATCTTCTAAAGACAAGTGAGGACTGTAAAAACTGTCATTTTTGCCCGCATACTTGCGCCGAAAAGCTGCCACTTCTTGAGGATTGTCGGTAAAACCCCTAGAAGTTCCCTCTTTGTGCAACAACTCCGCATCGGGACAATATACGCACCGATAACCCCGTTCTAACAGTCGGTATCCGTAATCTGCATCATTGTAAGCAACAGCAAAATTCTCCTCATCAAAAC
This sequence comes from Microcoleus sp. T2B6, assembly GCF_036700475.1. NCBI lineage: Bacteria > Bacillati > Cyanobacteriota > Cyanophyceae > Oscillatoriales > Microcoleaceae > Microcoleus > Microcoleus sp. T2B6. Next base: position 11,069 of record NZ_JAUBOZ010000001.1, read on the forward strand.
CGCCCAATTCTAAGAACAATTGACGTGGAGTAATCGTGCAAGCGGCTGTTACCGCAGAGTAATTTCGCGTCACCATCGCTTGAGAAAGATAGCCTCGGTTTTCGCTGTTCATCAGCTTAAAAGCGTGACCCGCCAAACCGTGATGCAGCCCGTGAATTACGCCCGCGTGCTGAATTCTGCCGTCTGGATATAAAAGCCGCGCGCCAACTGCACCCACTGCGGGAATTTGAGCATATCCCACCATTTGACTCAGCCAGCGGGGGTTAATTACTTCAGTATCGTTGTTCAAAAACAAAACATATTCGCTATCAACTTGTTCGACAGCGCGATTGTTAATTGCTGCAAAACTAAACTTGCCCCCAGGATTTTTTATATGCAAAACTTGGCAATTTAATTCCTTTAAGTATTCCAGAGTTTTAGGGTCGTCGCTTTCGTTGTCGATAACGGCAACTTGATAATTTTTGTAGGTTGTAGTTTCTAGAGAATCCAGACAGGCTTTCAGCAATTTTAGCTGATTTTTAGTAGGAATAATTACCGTTACTGATGGGCCGTTATCCGGGAAATCCTGGGCAAATATGCCCAGATTTTCTTTAATCGCCCATGCGTGCTGAGCGACATTGCCGTTAATTTTTCGGCGGTTTAGTGCGTCTTGAATGGCTTTTTGACCTGCGGCAAAACTGGCGGGTTTTGCTGCCCCAGATATGGCTGTAGAACCGGGTGCGGTTCGCCAGTGATACAGCACTAGCGGCAGGTGCGCGACGTGGCGAGAAATTTCGGTGGCTCTCAAGGCAAAATCGTAATCTTGCGAGCCTTCAAAACCGATCCGCAAACCGCCTATTTGTTCAAAAATGTGTTTTCTCACGGCGCACAAATGACCGAGATACATATAGGAAAGCAGCAGTTCCGGCGACCATTCCGGTTTGAATTGCGGGGCGAATCTGCGACCTTTAGTGTCGATTTTGTCGTCGTCGGAATAGAGAAAATCGGTGGCTGGATGCGAGGCAAAATATAAGGCGACTTCGCCTAATGCGTCGGGAGTTAGTTCGTCGTCGTTGTCTAAAAACAGGATGATGTCGCCTGTTGCGAGGGCGGCGGCGCTGTTGGTTGCGGCACTGATGTTGCCGTTTTCTGTACGAAATGTGATGCGGATACGATCGTCCTTTTGGGCCCAGCTTTTCAAATTTTCAGCAACAGTAAATTCGGTGCTGCAATCATCGGCAATGCAGAGTTCCCAGTTTGAATAAACTTGATTGATTACGCTGTCGATCGCACTTTCTAAAAAATCTATCTGGGGGTTGTAAACTGGCATTACTACCGAAATTTTTGGCAGGGGTTCCCGGCAGGATTTTAACCGAGAAATCAAGTAATCGCGCGCGCGATCGTTCCACTGATTCACCTCCAGCCAAGCGTCATACCTATCAATGGGTTGAGCCACCACAAAACCCGCAGGTGGCAGTAATTCCCCAGGCGCACTAAACTGTTTTTGCTGCCGATAAATCTTCCCCAACTGGCGCAGCACTTTCACAATTTCCCAGGGCAGAGGCCAAATTCTACCAAGACGCTGTTTTCTTTCCTTCGCCCGCTGCTGAATTGCCGCTGTAAACCTTGATAACTCCTCAAACTTATCAGCACTTCGCTGCCAGATATGGTAGCGCCGCACTGTCAATATTTTAGGCGCTTGAAAAGACAAAATTTCCCCGGTTTCTAACTCAGCTTGCAGAGAAACGTGCCATTCCCCTGGCGGCAAATCCACAAGGGCCTCAAAACCGCTTTCCGAACTGTTAACCCAGTCGGGAAACACTTCGCCGACATCTTTTCGCCGTAAACCGTAGGCGCATTCTACAGAAGTATCACCGCACAATAAGCTTAATTTAGCAATTTTGCGATCGTGGTGGCAGCACCAACCTGCAAACAAAATTTGACCCTGACGCTGTTCCCACACCACCGGTACATCTAACGATGCTTGAATCGTTGAAACTAACAACGGATAAGCTGCCAACAAATGCCATTTACCTCGCTCGTCTTGCGCTTCCAGTAGCACTTCGTGCCGTCCGGCAGGCGCTTCCAATTGAATTGTAAAACCTGATTTCTGCGCCGCCGGAATATTAGAGTGTGCTAGCGCTATATCACTTCTCTCTATGCCGTAAACGCCTGGGAAACTCTGGTCTTTAATTCGGGCGCGGACTGCTGTAGTCTCTCTTTTTTGGTTGAAAACCCAGCCCACAATTAGCAGGTTGGAATCACAAACTTGCCAAGTAGTGGGTCGATCTAACGAAAAAATAAATTTAGGGAACAAGTCGCGGATTTTGCGCTGAACTTCCCACAACTTTTCTCTCACTTGCCACCATATTGAATACTTGATTATAGCAAGTTCTGCCCGAAAATTTTCATTTTCCTGGCGGTACTGTTCTAATTTTTCCTGAGTTTCCTTTAATTTTTCCTGATTTTGACTTTGTGCTGTTTCTAACTGAAGTAACTCAGCTAACTTCTGCTGCAATATAAATTCAGTTTCTTCAAATTGTACCTGAGTTTGCCCTAATTCGGCTTCTAATTCTAATACTTTCGCTAAAGCTGTTTGAAATTGCGATTCTTTGCCTGCAAGCTGTACCTGAGTTTGTCCTAATTCTGTTTCTAATCCGAGGAGTTTCGCTAACGCTTCTTGAAATTGCGATTCTTTGCCTGCAAGCTGTACCTGAGTTTCCCCTAATTCTGCTTCTAATTTTAAGACTTTTGTTAAAGCTTCTTGAAAGTGCGATTCTTTGCCTGCAAGCTGTACCTGAGTTTGTCCTAATTCTGTTTCTAATACGAGGAGTTTTGCTAAAGCTTCTTGAAAATTTGATTCTTTGCCTGCAAGCTGTACTTGAGTTGCTCCTAATTCTGTCTCTAATCCCAACACTTTCGCCTGGGCCTGGTGAAATTGTTCTTGCCACTGTTTGAGTTCGGAAGAGCTAGTTTTTTGCTGTTTTTCCAGCAAGCGGATTTTTAGCCAATCTTCAAATGGCCAGACTGGAGATGCTGGGAAATTAATAACTTGATCGATCGCATCTTTCGATTCGCTGCTGAGATTGCCAGCTTGGGTTTCCAAAAGTTCATAGAGTTCTAATGCTTCGGGAAAATATTTTTCTATTAAACTCGGTCTGTGACTTTTGACAATATCGTTGACTAATAAAGATTCTTCAAAATTGTCGCCCGGTATCGCACCTAAGTTAACATTAAATTTTTCGTTGACTTGATGGAGGAAAAGTTCAGGAGTGTTGCCGATGGGGTAAACGTTGGCTAGGAGACAGCGATGGGGGAAACGTTCGTAAAGTTCTAAAACTTTTTGATTGTAGTGAATCCACATTTTTACTGCCTTTTCGGGATTTTGCAGCAAGCTGACATCGGTTCCCCGGCGGTAAAGGGAATCGACTACTTCCCAGGGCGATCGATAAACACAGATAAAATTAGCTTCGGGGAGCAAAGTCAGCCAAAAATCCCAAAAAAGGGCTGTTCGCGGGTCTTTCCAACCCCAATGTTTGTGAGGAAGTTGATTTTGGTCGATCGCCCTTTTGGCGATTTCGACGTATTCTGGTGCTACCGGAATCGTTTTTTCCAACGTACATCCGAGTTCATCAATACCGTGCGATCGCAACACACTTTTGTGAAACTCCACAAAATCAACATTCTCGAAATGACCTTTCACATTTCCGTCAGCGGGGCCCACTAACTTTTTGCCAATATCAACCCCGACTTTCTGAAACAAAGAAGCTGTTAAAGACGTACCGGAACGGTGCATTCCGGTAACAATAAAAACCGACGGTTTGCTGTCATTTGTACTCACAATTTCTCTCCCTCGCCCTAATTCCCACACCCAATTTACTCGCTACTCTCCCGCTAAGCCCAGGGATCGCCTGACTTGAAACCACGCGCTTCTCAGCTTCCAAAACTTGCTGGTTTCCATTGCCAAAATCCGACACTTCGCTTGCTCTAGTTCTTGCTTGAGATTAATTAGCTGATTTTCTTTTTTCTCCAACTGTGTTTGCACAGATACTAACTGATTTTGAGTTTGCTCCAATTGCCTTTGAGCAGAAACTAATTTAGTTTGAGTGTCTTGCAACTCCGTTTGAGTAATCATTAACTTACTTTGACTTTGCTCCCCTTCTATCCTAGCCGACTCTAACTGAGTCTCAAGTAATTTGAGTTTAGTCTGACTAGAACCCAATAAAGACTGGGCTTGTTTTTGGTTAATCAGGGAGTTAACAGTGCAAGTTTCCAGAATCCATTCCCCACCGTAGTTATTGATTGCTTTGACGATTAACACATCCTGTGGCGTCACAGTATTTTTGGGTACATAACAGTTCCAACCCGATTGCAAAATCGCATCTTTTTGAAAATATGCAGCCACATCCGGGCGATCGTAAAAAGGCTCGCACCTCTGCACAACCTCACCGTTTACCAGCACTTGCACCTCCTCAATTCGCCCGTCGAGATTCACATCAGCCGCCCATCCTTCCAAATATAAACTACCTTTACTCGTAAAAGCAGCCACATCAATATATCCTCCCGGCTGGTGATTAAATTCCAACTCCGAAAAATCTCTCACTAGCTGATTTGTGACAACATACAAATCCTGAAACCTGCAGATGCCTTTTTTGAGGCGGTGAACAAAAGCTTTGCCTCCGCTAACTTCCTCAACAATTTCTCTCACAAACTTTTCTGTTACATAAGTTGTGCCGTATTCCTCCTTATCTAAAGACTGACTTTCGCTTTGGGGACTAAACAAAATACCGTTGGCAGGCATTTCTATGTGAGACGGCAGCAAACACTGATCGTGAACGCTGAACATTAAAATGCCGCTAGGAGTCAACAAATCATACAAATTTTGGAGCCAATTCGTAAAAGTTCTTTCCGGCATATGGCTGAAAAAAGAATTAGCCAGAATGCAGTCAAACTTTCGGTCAATTAAATAATTTTCTGGTTTTCCCGTCGAGACAATACCGCTGACGCCCAAATATTCACTTTGAAACTTGACCGCGTTAGCATAAATATCAGAAACCCAAATTTTTTCCGGCGGCATTTCCTGAATCAAATACCGCGTAAATCGACCGTAACCGCAGGCAAAATCTAGAAAAGACGGTACATTTTCAAAACTGCCAAAATGCCATTCCACAACTTGTTTAACCGTAGCCAGGACGCTGCGCCCGATCGCATAATAGCGCACCAAAGCCTGATCGAGATCGTCTTTGACGTTGTTCAAGCTGAACAAATACATTTCATCGTCTTCGCAGATATTCAGTTTAAAATTTTCGGGAAACTTAGCTTGATCTTGAATAAATGCTTTGATTACGGGATTTTCTACTAAATCTAAATTGATCTCGCTCATCAGAAATATGGGTTAGAAACCCCGTCCTTTTAGGACGGCTTTACATTGAGTTAAAACTTTTGTGGGGTGGAGGGGTATGGTTGCCCCTCCGGCGAGGTATGGTTGCCTCAATCTCATGAAGGAGTAAAGTTAGCACGCGCCTTTGTTTAGTGAGCTTGTTAGGCCCAAAGCACTGTAAAGCGTGACCTTAGAACTGTTTAACCTTCAGCGACAGAGCAAGGAACTAGCTACGCATTCTCCCGGTGTCGTGACTCAAAAAACGTAGTCAGTTAAGACTTAGGCCCGTCAGAACGGCTTGTCAGATTTCTCTTTCAAGCCTCATGCCTTCAGGCTGAGGTTCCTGACTGTTTTTACAGAATTTTAGATAACCTCTGTTGACTGCTCTTTCACTAGAGTATCAGCATTAACAACAGTTAAACACGGTTCGATCAGCAAGTCAACGATGCCGTTACCGCAGGACTCAGTACAAGACTGAACTCTAAACATCGCCACATCAACGCAGCGATCCAGATAAGTTAAATCTCCATCTACCGTTCCCACAACCCCAGCATTCAGAAAATAAACACCGGGATTCAGCAAACATTTAAAATGAAACTTCACTACAATTGTCGTTCCCGCTTCCACATACCTAACTGACTGAGTAGAAGCCTTCAAAGAAGCACCCGCCAACTCAAAACCGCTAATTGTTTTAATCAACATTCCAAACCTAACTTTGGAAGTTGACCGCGAGAAAGTGACAGAGTAAGTATAAATATAATCTTGACGGCCGATCAAGTGATTTACCACCTTTCCCTTCAGCGTCTCGATGTGGGGGTTGATAATTTCCGCTCCGCGAGACGGATACCTTACCGTATTCGACGGTATCATCCCCGGATCGTAAAATTCATCGTAATATTCCTTGGGTTTAGAGAGATGTTGCTCCGGTTTAACTTCCCTCTTTGTGCTTTCTAAATTAGCATCCTGAAGCTGGTCTTGACTTTCCTGTTTTGTCAGTTGGTTCAGAGTGCGAATATCTGACTTCAACCCCAGAACCTGATCCGGATCGGCATAAATCAGCTTTTGATACTTAGAAATTACCACCTTCGGCGTGTGAGCGAGCAGCAATTCACCGCTATCCATTAAAATCGCCGACGTACAAAGTTGCACCACCGAAGTAGCAGCGTGAGAAACAAATAAAATTGTTCCGCCACCTTCCTGAATGCTTTGCAAGCGGGCAAAACACTTGCGTTGAAAAGCTTCGTCGCCCACCGAAAGCGCCTCGTCTACCACCAAAATATCTGGCTCGACGCTAGTCGCAACGGCAAAAGCTAGCCTGACAAACATACCGCTAGAATAAGTTTTGACGGGCTGTTCGATGAAATCGCCAATATCAGCAAAAGCAGCGATATCGTCAAACTTTTCTTCAGTTTCTTTTTGATTGAATCCCAGTAACTGAGCGTTAAAAAACACATTTTGTCGCCCGGTAAATTCCGGGTTAAACCCGCTTCCGAGTTCCAACAAAGCGGAGACTCGCCCTTTAACCTCGACGCTTCCTGTGGTAGGAGTCAGCGTACCCACAATTATTTGCAGGAGAGTGCTTTTTCCCGAACCGTTGCGACCGACGATTCCCAGAGTTTGTCCTTGAGGAATTTCCAGATTGATGTCGTGCAGGGCCCAAAATTCGTCAGCAAGTTTTTTGCTGGGGTAAATAATTTCCTTTAAGCGGTCTCCGGGACGATCGTACCGCTTAAAGCATTTGGAAACATTTTTTAGTGAAATTACATTTTCTGTCATCCGATTTTAGATTTTAGATTTTAGATTTTAGATTGATATTATGTCCGCTCGAACTAAAAATAGGTTTGTAGTGAGTACGACCGTCCTCGGATTTTTATGAGGACTTGCATTCCGATGCTGCAAACACCTTTATGGGGATTTTAGATTGAAGAATTGACTTTAGCTCTAAAACAAATTTACAGCACGTCAGCAAAAGCGGGACGCAAACGCCGGTAAACCGCCAAACCTCCACCAAATATAGCAGCAGAAATTAGCGTGGCGACACCCCATTCGCCCCAATGCTTAACTTCTCCAAGCAGTATGAGGTCTCGATAAACCTCCGAGATGGCGGCCATTGGATTGAGCCAAAATATCCACGCTCGCCACTCTTGGGGGATGATGGATGCTGGGTAGACGATCGGCGTCAAATAAAACCAAAAATTTAGAATAACACCTAATGTCTGAGGAATGTCTCGCAAAAATACAGTCAAGCCCGCTGTCAAATATCCCAAACCAGCAGTTATCAGCAACTGAGGTATCCACACCAGCGGCAGCAAGCATAAAGTAGCGTTGAGCTTTTGCGACGACACTGCTACTATCACAATCAAAGCTGCTAAACCCAGAGAACTTTCAAGAAAAGCTGTAAAAATCGGCACTAGGGGCAGCAAACCGAGAGGAAATACCACTTTTTTTACTAAATTCGGCTGCCCCACCACCGATACTGCCGACTTGATCAAACCGCTGGTGAAGGCAGTCCAAGGCAGCAAACCTGCAAACAACCAGACTCCAAATGTAATGTCGCTGTTTTCTGGGAAGCCTGCAAGGCTGAGCTTTACCTTGAGGACGATCGAAAATACGTATGTGTAAATCACCAATTGGGATAGCTGATTCAGCAGCGGCCACAAATTGCCCAGAATCGAGCCTTTGTATTGAGATTCCAAGTCCCGGCGCACCAAGGTTGCCAGCAGATTCAGCTTCGCCCACCGCCGGGGCGTACTTGTCGGCCGCCGGCCACCCAGCCTTCGGGCCTTTTGGGCAACTCCTTTCACAGTTCTCTGCAATTTTTTCGCCCTCGTTCACTAGCTTCACACCTAAATCAACTCAAGCTACAATTGTGCAGCTTTTGCTAAACCGCAATTATTCCACAGCCCCGCCGCTTTGATCAAGCATCTGCCACCCTGGCTTGGGCTTCTTCCTTCTTTCTTCTTTCCCCTTCCTTCGGAGGTTATTTTAGCCGATCGCACCCCGCACTGCCGAACCCATCGCCCGTTTTTGCTCGTCATCGTAGCCCCACCGCCGGAAAAATTTTTCATACTCGCCGTTGGCACTCTGCAAACTTTCTAGCATTTGCGACGCTATAGTTTGACAGGCTGGCATTTGCAGGATTTGAATTAAATTGCGCGATCGCTCCTGCACTCTAGCAGAATCGGCCGCCATTTCCTCCTTTTGCTGGCGCGAATGATGTACAACCATTGCCGCCGACATCGCCAAATTTTTCACCAGCAGTTCTGCTACGATCTCAGGAGCCGATCGCAGCGCCTCGACTACTCCGGGTGACGGGTGATCTGCCTCCGGTCCATCGTCCGTTAGATAGGTGACAAAAAACCCCCTAGCACCGTTCTGTGTTTTCACCAGAGATGTAACAGCTTGCTGGATGTCGGCTTGTAAGAGTCGATCGGCCTCCATGAACGACAGTAAAGATTGAGTCAGCTCGATCGCCCCCTCAAAAGTTATGCTTTCCGATGCTAATAAAGAAGATGGAATACTCATAACGAACTCAATAATTGTAAAGATTCTGCTAACAATTGTAAACACTTCCCGCTGCCCGAACGCAGATAAATATGGCTATTATATCCTCCAAACAACAGCCCCCCGACCCAAATCTACCCGAAGACATAGCCCCAGCCCGTCGCAAAAAAGCCGCCAAACCCCAGGCGGAATCATTGCTAGAATCGCAAGAACTACCCGACGAAATTAACAGCAAACAAGACGACAAAATCCGGCCCCAACGGCTAGCTGAATACATCGGGCAAAAAGACTTGAGAGAAGTTTTGGCGATCGCAATTGCAGCAGCCAAATCTCGCGGCGAACCTATGGATCACCTGTTATTATACGGGCCTCCAGGATTGGGAAAAACCACAATGTCGCTAATTCTAGCAGCAGAAATGGAAGTTGAATGCAAAATCACCACCGCCCCAGCCTTAGAAAAACCGCGAGATATTGTCGGATTGCTGATCAACCTCAAAGCAGGCGACGTGCTGTTTATCGACGAAATTCACCGCTTATCTAAAGTTACAGAAGAAATCCTCTATCCGGCGATGGAAGACTGTCGGTTAGATATTACGATCGGGCAAGGAAAAACCGCAAAAATCCGCAGCATACCCCTGAAACCATTTACCTTAGTAGGAGCAACTACAAAAGTCGGATCGCTGACATCTCCATTGCGCGATCGCTTCGGCTTGATCCAAAGATTGCGCTACTACGAAATAGACGAACTTAGTCTAATTGTCCAAAGAACCGCCCAAGTTCTTGACACTCAAATCACCCCAGAAGGAGCCACAGAAATTGCCCGCAGAGCTCGCGGAACCCCCCGGATAGCTAACCGCTTGCTGCGACGAGTTAGAGACTACAGCGAAGTCAAAAATTTAAAGCCAATTGATGCCGAAGTTGCCTCACTCGCCCTGGAATTATTCAACGTCGATCCGCTAGGTTTAGATTGGACAGATCGGCGAATTTTGACAGCAATGATTGAGAACTTTAACGGCGGCCCAGTGGGCTTAGAAACCCTCGCAGCTTCTACAGGAGAAGATACTCAAACCATTGAGGATGTATACGAACCGTACTTAATGCAAATCGGATTTTTGCAGCGGACAAATCGCGGGAGAATGGTAACGGTTGCTGCTAGAAAACACTTGAATTTTATTGAATGAAAAATGGAAGCTGGGCATTAGTTATTGGTCATTCATTATTGGAGCCAAGCCTCAATAACTAATAACTAATGACTTATAACTCCTCTGATAAATCAAGTAGGGTACGCACTGTACACCTTACCGCTATAAGTAGTGTGAAACCACTTTTGGCATCCAGGAATGAACTAATAACCAATAACTAAGAACGGCTCATATAAATTATTTGTCCATCTTTTTTACAGCAGTCAAATCAGATTTTACATCATGGGAAACCAGCGACAAATTCCGCAAAGCTTTTTCTCGGTCAGTCGCAATTTTTAGAGCGGTTTCCCAAGTAAAAGTAAAAGAATGAAAAGAATCCGCATCAATTCTATCTTCATCCAAATCCGCCATGACTTGCTTAAAAATCTCAAACAACTCTTCTTGCAACCGATCTATTTCCTCAAAAGTTCCGGATTGGCGGCTTCTTTGAATCAAATTTAGAATAATTAAATTAAACTTGTCAGCTCGATTTTTTTGTTTCTGCAAAAAGCGCGCTCGCCACTGCCAAAGCCAAGAAACAAAAAGAGTAACAAACGAAAAAGACAAGCCGATAACATCGGAATTTGCTGCAAAAAAATCAGGCTTTTCGCGATCGTAATAAGCCTGAGCGCCCTCATGTACGGGCAAAGCCAAACCGCCGCTTTCCGACGGCTGACTAATCATGGCCGCCAACGAATTAGTAGCTACCAAATTGCGGCGGTGCTCGAACAAAATTCGCGTAATTTCCTTAACTATTACCGGATCGACATCCTCGCGAACCAACAGAGTAGCCTGCACCTCAACGCTAGGCAAATCCACATCTGGTACTGCGGGATCCGCCTTGTAAGTACCCTTAGGAATCAAGTGATCTTCCAGATAAGGCCACTTAATTTTCATCGCCGCCGCTTGGTCGATGGGCACCAATTTGCCCCGCGTATTTTTCAGCAAATCGCTAACCAAATCGCTCCCCAGAGGTTGCACCCGAAAAATAGCATCAACCTCGCCGCTAGCAAACAACTTAGTAGCCTCAGTCCAAGAGCCAGCAGTAAACTGAAAATCGCTTGCTTTCAAACCGTAATGTTTGCTGACCAACCAAAAAGAACTATAAGAACCGCTGCCTTTCTCCCTCAGCGCAATATGTTTTCCTTTTAAATCCGAAACGCTTTTAATTCCCGACTTTTCCGAAACAATTAAATGAAAAACTTCCTTAAACAAAGAAGCAATTACCCGCGCTTCAGGCACTGCCGGCGTATCGTTCAGGGCAATAGCTAACTGAGCCTCATTTGCCTGAAGCCGGCGCATATTTTCGTCAGCGCCTTGAGTCTCAACAACTTTAATCCGCAGGCGCGGATTTTGTTGCATAACTACCTCAGCAATTGCTTGTCCGAAAGGATAATAATAGCCTGTCTTTGTTCCCGTCACTAGGGTTAATTCATGGACTCGCTGGTTGTCTTGGTGCACCTCCCAGCCAAAAACTCCAATCAGGACAACGCTTAATAGAGCAACGGGAAGCAGAAATTTATTTTGCATAGAGGTTGAGACTCGATCGTTAGAATGGCAAAATCAAAAGTATTCTAGTTAAAACTGAAAATTGGAATCGGGAAATTAGACGCGCCCGATAGTGGAGGAGCCAATACCCAATTCCGTGTTTGGCCGATGCTTTTAGGCCCCATCCGAGGGGAGATTTCCCATAGGGGATTTTAGATTAAGATTACCACTCAATCTAAAATCTACAATCTAAAATCTAAAATTGTCCGATGCTTTTAGGGCCCCATGCCTAATTCCCAATTCCCAATTCCCAATTCCCAATTCCCCATGTTAATATCCCTCAGAATTGAAAACTTTGCTCTAATTGACTGCCTGGATCTAGAATTTGGCCCGAGTTTGAACGTATTTACGGGGGAAACCGGTGCCGGTAAATCGATTATCCTAGATGCGATCGATGCAGTTTTGGGCGGGAAAGTCGATCGCCGATCGATTCGCACCGGAGCAGCGCGGGCAATATTGGAAGCTACCTTTGAATTGGACAAAGCCGCAGCTTTGTGGCTGGGCGAGCAAGAAATCGAACCCATAGACGGAAATTTAGTCGTTTGCAGCCGGGAAATTAACGCATCGAGCGGTGCTCTGCGTAGCCGATCGCGCTTGAACGGAATTTTCGTCAACCGCCAGTTAATGGATCAACTGCGCGATCGGCTCGTCGAAATTACCGCCCAAGGCCAAACCGTCCACCTCGGACAAGAAAATCTCCAGCGAGAATGGCTCGATTTATACGGCGGCAAAAAGCTCACTGAAGCGCGATCGATCATCACCTCCGCGTGGCTGGGAGCCAACAGCGCCAAAACCGCCCTCAAACGCAGGCGTCAGTCGGAACAGCAGCGACTGCAAAGACTTGATTTGTTAGAATACCAAGTCCGAGAACTCGGCGAAGCCCACATCGAAGACGCCGACGAACTCGAACAGCTAGAACACGAATCAATCCGGCTAGGCCACGTCGTCGAATTGCAGCAGCAGAGTTACCAAGTCCACCAAGCCCTTTACCAAAACGAGGGCGACAGCGCATCAGCCGCCGACTTGTTGAGCAAAGCCGAAGTAATTTTAAGCGACATGGCAGTTTACGATGTGCAGTTGCAACCAATCCTAGAAATGGTCAGCGATGCTTTAGCCCAAGCCACAGAAGCCAGCCGGCAAATTAGCAGCTACGGCGAACAATTAGAAGCAGATCCCGAAAGACTCGAAGAAGTAGAAGATCGGATTCGCGAACTCAAACAAATTTGTCGCAAATACGGGCCGCTCAAAGAAGCGATCGCCTACTACCAAAGCATTCAAAACGAACTAAATGAACTTTTAGAAGGAGGCGAGTCAATGGAAGCCTTAGAACTCGCATATCAGACTGCTTTAGAGCAATTAAAAGACGCTTGCAACCACCTCACCACCCTGCGACGCGAAGCAGCCCTCAAACTAGAAACGCACCTCGTAGGAGAACTTAAGCCGTTAGCAATGGAAAAAGTGCAATTTCAAGTCGAGATATCGCCTTGTACCCCAACCGCCACCGGTGCCGACCAAATCGCCTTTTGTTTCAGCCCCAACCCGGGCGAACCTTTGCAACCTCTGGGGGCGATCGCCTCCGGGGGAGAAATGAGCCGCTTTCTCCTCGCTATCAAAGCCTGTTTTTCCCAAATAGAAAGCGCCGGTACACTGATTTTTGACGAAATCGACGCCGGAGTCTCCGGGAGAGTCGCCGGGGCGATCGCCAAAAAACTCTACCAACTTTCCGACAAACACCAAGTTCTCTGCGTCACCCACCAGCCGCTGATCGCCGCGATGGCTGATTTTCATTTTCGCGTCAACAAACAGACGATCGAAGCAGAACCAAGTATCGGCGAACCTGCTGCCGACTCCGAACCAGTCGAACGCACAGTAGTCAGAGTTGCCGCTCTCAACAGTGACCAGCGGCGGGAAGAACTGGCCCAACTCGCCAGTGGCCGCTCAGCAACAGAAGCTATCGCCTTCGCGGAATCCCTGCTTGTCGAAGCCGCTGGATTGCGCCAAACTGAGTTGGCAAAACCCTGACGACACACTTGAGCCGATCGGGGGGCCAAAAGGCGGAGTTTTTTCCGAGTCGGAGGTTACACTAAAAATGTCAACCGCAAATTTTACAAAAAAAAGCTGAAAACCCCGTGAATTTAGTGGGCTGAAAGCTAAGAACAGCAAAATAGAGAGAAATTCTAGTTAAAAACCACAATTGTGTAGAGAAGGGCACACATCACTAGCAACAGGTAGTGTCACAATTGCGGCTAGTCCCACCAGGCCACCCCTCTTTCATCAGTCCTCCCGCCAGTACGCATTCATGTTACGGTGGGCGATCGGCTCAAAGATAGGTAGAACTTACTTAAACCAGGCACGCACAATGTCAAAATCAGTTAATAAACCATTTAAACAGGATTCGCATTCTTTCAAAAGAGTGCAGCAATGACACAGCAGCCTTACCGTCGCACCAGCAGTTCACCAGCAATCCCAACTGAATTGGCCTTGCCCTGTGGCCGGAGTTCTGTAAACTGGGAAATACTTTCACACATAATTGAGTTTTGTGCGACAGGTGACTCACTAATGAACTTGCCCGCTCTCCTAGCTTAGAGACTAACCCTTACGCTTAAGATTCTGTAAAGGTCTATGAAATCTGCATCTTCCACCAATTACTCTTCTCTAGACAACGTGATTGATGTCGCTGTTGTCGGCGGTGAAAATCATCATCAGGAACGCTACTCTCCCCCTCCCCCTCCCCCTCCCTCTAGCAGCATTGCAATTATCCCCTACGACGGAAACTTTTCCAGCATTCTGGCCCCGTTAAACCAGCAAAGTTTCACAGTAGTAGTTAAGGAAGTAGAAGAAAAACTTAAGGTTGTTAATGACACCCTCGGAATGCTCGATAACATCCTTGGGAGTGAGGGATTTGACGCTATCCTCAACGATATGTTGCAGTCGATTACCCTCAAAACAGGGGAATTGCTCAATGCCGATCGCACCACGATATTTTTATTAGACGACGAAAAGAATGAACTCTGGGCGATCGTCGCTAAAGACGAAAATGGCAAAAATCTAGAAATCAGAGTTCCTGCCCACATGGGTATTGCAGGAGAAGTAGCCACCGAGAAAAAAGTGGTTAACATCCCTTACGATTTTTACAAGGACCCGCGATCGGCTAACGCCAAAAAAATTGAGGAAAAAACGGGATACCGCACTTATACAATGCTGGCAATGCCCCTGGTAAAGGAAGAAACAAACGAGTTAGTAGCAGTTGTTCAACTGATTAATAAACTTAAACCGGATCACCACAATCACACTACTATTCACGAACAAATCGACAAGAGTGGATTCACGGAAGAAGACGAACGAGTTTTTAAAGAATTTGCTCCCTCGATACGCTTAATTCTCGAATCGTCCAAATCTTTCTTGGCAGCAACTCAGAGACAGCGGGCAGCCACGGCGCTAATGAATGCCGTCAACGCTCTTTCTCAGAGCAGTTTAGACTTAGAAGATACCCTCAAAAGGGTGATGGATCAGGCCCAAGAACTCATGAACGCCGATCGCAGCACCCTGTGGCTAATCGATGAAGATAAAGACGAACTCTGGACGAAAATCCTGATCACAACAGGTCAACTTCAAGAAATTCGCATGCCCAGAACAGCAGGTTTTGCAGGCATCGTCGCCCAATCCGGCGAACCGCTGTTGATTCCCTTTGACGTATACGACGACCCCCGCGCAGAAAATGCAAAAAAAATAGACAAACAAACTGGCTACCGCACTTGCAGTATGCTTTGTATGCCAGTGTTTAACTCAGACAAAAAATTGATTGGCGTCACCCAATTAGTTAATAAAAAACGACCACAAGAAGAATACCCCCCCTACAACCCGGAAGATTGGCCTCACGCCCCCGAACAGTGGAAAGCGAGTTTCAATCGCAACGACATGGAATTTATGAAGTCGTTTAACATCCAAGCCGGAGTGGCGCTGCAAAACGCCAAACTGTTTGCAGAAGTCAAACAGCAAGAACAAAGACAAAAAGATATGCTGCACGCCTTGACTAACGGCGTGATTTCTACAGATAAAAAAGGCAATATAGTAGCGACCAATCCCAGTGCCAAAAATTTGCTGGGTGTCAGCGATGCCGAATTAGCCGAAGGTCAATCTTTGCGCGAGTTAATTAAGTTAGAAAAAGGCGATTTTGCCAAATGGTTTGATGCGTCTTTGTCTCCCGAAGACGATAACGACCGCCAGCAGTATTACCCAGATCAAGTTTTACTCTCCTTGGAAGGAGAAGGGCAGAGTATCAATCTCTCGATTAATTCAATGACTGACGCTACCGACCCCAACAAGGTCAACGGCGCGTTAGTCGTCATGGAAGATATTAGCAGCGCCAAGCAAATCAAAAACTTGATGTACCGTTACATGACTCCCGAAGTAGCCGAAGCTTTGTTAGCTTCAGGGGATACTGGATTGGGCGGTAAGCGCAAAAACGTTTCGGTGCTGTTCTCAGACATTCGCAGCTATACCACACTTACGGAAAAATTGCAAGCCGAAGAAGTGGTAGTGATGCTGAATAAATATTTTGAAGTGATGGTAGATGTCGTATTCGAGTACGGAGGGACTCTCGACAAATACATCGGCGACGCTCTGATGGCAGTTTTTGGCTCTCCAGCGCCCCTAGAGGATCATGCTTGGTGCGCCATGCAAACGGCGGTGAAAATGCGGGAAAAACTGGCCCTGTTCAATCAAGAGCGTAAGGCAAATGGGGAATTGGAGATCGGCATTGGTATGGGCGTGCATTCCGACGAAGTTGTCAGCGGCAACATCGGTAGTAGCAAACGCATGGAATTGACTTCGATCGGAGACGGCGTAAACCTCGCCTCTCGCTTAGAAGGCGCTAGCAAGCAGTACGGCACCGACTTGATCATCAGCGACAATACTTACAGAGATTATGCCGATCGGCTGTACGTGCGAGAACTCGACTTTATTACTGTCAAAGGCAAAAGCGAACCCGTAATCGTTTACGAACTCGTCGGCATCCGCGAGGGATACTCGCCAGTGGGCAAGTCACTAACCGAAACACAGCAACAAATTATAGAACATTACACGAAGGGGCGCGAACATTACAAAACTCCCGTTAGCCAAAGACTTTCAGAAAGTGAGGTGAAAAACATCTTAAAGGATGTCGCCGAAATGCCGGAGGCAGAGATTAAGAAACTGTCCTACAATTTAGAGCAACAGTTGGAACACGAACTCAGGAACCTGTTATATCAACTGAAAAAGCTGTCAGAGTACGACCCGAAAAACCTGTCCGAAGCAGACAAACTCATCGTACTGTTGCAGCCAGAAATCCAACTGCTGAAATTGGAAGGAATCAAAAACCTCTCGGAAGACGAAGCCAAAGTGCTGCTGCAAGCAAAAATCAAGCCCCTATCAGCAGACGATATTAAATACTTGCAAGAAGGCGAAGTCAAAAAGCTCTTGGAAGCAGACATCTTAGAACCATCAAATCCTCAAATCAAGCGGCTGAAACCAGGAGAGATCAGGCAGCTATTGCAGGCGAAAATTAAAAGTCGGGCCTGCGAGACAGTTGCAGAAATGTTAGATGAGGAATTTGAAAACCTGGGACTCGATCGGGTGAAAAAACTGCTGAGCGAGTTTAAGAAAGCCTTAGAACCAAAAGCCAAGCAAGCTTTTACAGACGCCAAACGCGAATTTAACGCCGTTCTGGAAATTGACCCGAAAAACAAGGCAGCTAAATTGCACGTCGATCGCTGTATGTTATTTCAGCATAGTTTTTCAGACGTACTCAACTGGGATGGTGTGTGGAATCTCACAGAAAAATAGCAGTAGCCCACAGCAAATGCTGGCGGTGGCGTCAGGGTTCGGGGTGGGGGCGATCGCGATCGGGGGTGGGCCTCCCATCCCACCACCAATTAACCTTAATCTCCTATTGAGGTAATTGTAAATAAGCTCCAACAGGTATTATGGTTATCAGGAAGATGGGTTTAAAACCCTGTCGTTTTAGGACGGCTTTGTATTAAAATGCTGAATACTCAAAGGATCTTTAGGCTCAAGACACGTTGAAACAGCTACGATGAGAGCAAACTTAAAGACAGCTAGAAGGGCAATGGTTGACTCTAACCCGTCCGGCAAGAGTAAAAGTCGCCATAGGGCATTGGGAGACTTTAAACGGACAGGGAGGGACTGTAAGACTACTCCGGTAGCAAGACCCGATGAACTGTCAAGAATCACCGCTGAAGAGAACGGGCGTGAGTATGTCAAATAACCGGATTTGAATTTGCAAGCGAGATGCCGGGGGTTTCGCCCTAGGTGTTTCGATCGCACTACCTACCGCAACAAACTTAGCACTTCTATTATTTGAAGCGCTTAAAAATAGTTATGACTGGCGGCAGCGTTACCCGGTTTCTGAGAAAAATCTTGGAGAAAGGTGACGAAACATCCGCTCAAAAACCGGGTTTCTCACCCCGCCTGCGTAAGTCTTAATAGCGTTAGCAGCTCGTAAAAAGAGCTTCGTTCGCAGATAGTCAATGTTCTAGTCTTACATATAGAAAACCACTAGCGTCAGTTATGAATAATTGGAATTCGCAATCGGGAGATGTTGAGTGGGTAGATCAGGTTTACCAACTATTGCTGGAGATTGCTCGGAGCTCCCTGTCAGATATCCCCAGAATCCCGGAAAATATCACTGTTAAGGCTATCCCTCTGATCCAGAAGGTACAAAGCATTCAGCAAAGACCTGACGGGCAAGTGTTCAAATCTGGTTCCTTTTCAGTAAACGATCACGAATGGGTCGATCGAGTCTGTCAACTATTGGTAGAACTAACCAGCGCGTCTTTGTCCGAACAGCCCAAAATGCCGGAAAACCTGGCAGGCCGATCTTTAGCCCTCGCCGATCGAGCACAAAAAATTAAAGAAGACATCGAAGAAAATGCAGC
This sequence comes from Microcoleus sp. T2B6, assembly GCF_036700475.1. Lineage (NCBI taxonomy): Bacteria > Bacillati > Cyanobacteriota > Cyanophyceae > Oscillatoriales > Microcoleaceae > Microcoleus > Microcoleus sp. T2B6. The sequence continues at coordinate 29,596 of NZ_JAUBOZ010000001.1, forward strand.
CCAAACCCCAGCAGATGAAGATGACAATTCTTTAGAGTCTCCAGAGGCGCTGCTTTCCCTTTTGCACCACAGTTTGAAAGCTCAGCGCGCCAAAAGCTACAACCCCGATGCCCCCGAATGGCAGCAAGTCTTGAGCCTGCTCGACGTAGTGCAGTCAATTTACAAGCAAATCCAAAATTAAATTCAAGGTTAACTCAGGGGCGTCTTCCGCAGTGCGCGATCGCTGGCTTTTAAAGGCAGTTGCTCTTTGACAGAAAAAGTTTTTTGCCCTAGCCCGAACATTTCCGATTCTTGCACTTTTGTCAACTAAACTAGGTTTAATCGGTTCTAGGGCAGGACAACATGAGCGGACAAAACATCGGCGATTTGTCAAAAGAAATATTAGCCGATCGCTATCAGTGCGATCGGCGGCTCGGCAAGCAAGCAGGACGGCAAACTTTACTTGCCCGCGACTTAAAAACGCAACAGCAAGTAGTAGTCAAACTCCTCTCATTCAGCAGCGACTTTAACTGGGAAGACTTAAAACTGTTTGAGCGAGAAGTCGAAACCTTAAAATCCCTATCCCATGTCGCAATTCCCCGATATCTAGACTCCTTTGAAATCGACACCCCCAGCCGCAAAGGATTCGCCCTAGTTCAGAGTTACATCGAAGCCAAATCCCTACAAGAATATCTCTCAGACGGCTGCACCTTCAGCGAAAGCGAAGTCAAACAATTAGCAACAGCATTATTAGACATCCTCGCCTACCTGCACCAGCGACACCCCCCGGTGATTCACCGCGACATTAAACCCAGCAATATTTTACTCAAAAATCGATCGGGTAACAGCGTTGGCGAAGTTTACCTAGTCGATTTCGGTGCAGTTCAAACCCTAGCAACCCAACAAGGAAAAACACTCACCGTTGTCGGAACTTATGGCTATATGCCGCCAGAACAATTTGGCGGCAGGGCCGTTCCTGCTTCCGAGTTGTACGGCTTGGGAGCAACATTAATCGCCTTAATTACCAAGCAGCATCCAGCCGACTTGCCGCAGAAAGATTTGCAGATCGAGTTCGAGCAATTCACCCAACTGACTCCCGCTTTTACCAATTGGCTGGAGTGGATGACCCATCCCAGTTTAGAGCGCCGTCCCGCCTCAGTCCAAATAGCAAAAGAAGTTTTAGAAAAACCACAGGAAATACATAAATATTCCCAGACATTGAGACAGGGAATAAGGGTGAGTGCCTCTAGCTTTACCAAGAAGGCGATCTCGGACAGCACTTGGACAGGATCTCGATCTGTCGGAGTTTGTGCAGCCATTTACAGCACCTTTCTTTTCCCGATCTTGGGAACAATTATCGGAGGAATCCTGGGTCTTCTTCTCGGCTTGCTGGTGGGGTGGGTCAACGGAATAATCGTCGTATTTGTGACGGACTGGTGGTTTGATCCCCTAACTAATCCCAAACTTCACAGACAGGTTTTAACTGCAATTAGTATCGTAATCTGCACCTTGACAAGCATCATCTTCTTTCAGCCGATAGCGAATTGGATTGTGAGTAGTGAATATAATGACGATGGCAGTATTTCTATTATGACCTCAAGTAATTATATTATCTTTGTGCTTGTACCGTCGCTAATTGCAGGACTTTCAATGGGGGCAACTAGCAAGTCTATTGCCCGGTGGTATCAAAAAGAAAGTGGACTGTAAAATTTAAAATAATATCATGTCCTCTTGATTAGTTGTCATTCTGAGTGGTAGTGAAGAATCACAGAATACCCAGATCCCCGACTTCTTGGAGAAGTCGGGGATCTAAAAGAAGACCGTTTAACCTCAAGTTAAAATTAACGTACCAAAATATGACGGCGAAAATATTAGCAGAACGCTACGAAGTGCAGCGGCAATTGGGAAAACAAACCGGCCGCCAGACGCTTCTGGCTCGCGATTTACCAACTCAAAAATTAGTTATCATCAAACAGCTATTCCTCGGCAGCGATTTTGAATGGCAAGACCTCAAGCTATTTGAACGGGAAGCGGAAACTTTAAAAGCACTTTCTCACCCAGCAATTCCGCGCTACATCAACTACCTGGAAATTGATGAACCCAATAGTAAAAGCTTTGCCCTCGTACAGACTTATGTAGAGGGAAAAACTTTGGAAGAGCATTTGCGTTCGGGGCGTACTTTTAGCGAAAGCGAGGTGAAAGAATTAGCTAAATCGCTGTTAGACATTTTGATTTATTTGCACGATCAAAAGCCGCCTGTCATTCACCGCGATATTACACCCAGCAATATTTTACTGCACAGCAGATCCGGTCACTCGGTGGGAAAAGTTTATTTAGTTGATTTTGGTTCGGTGCAGAACCAAGCGGCAAAATTGGGCGGCACAATTACAGTAGTGGGAACATACGGATATATGGCACCGGAACAATTTGGGGGGCGATCCGTTCCGGCTTCTGACCTCTACGGTTTAGGTGCAACTTTAATTTATTTGGTAACGGGTTTGCATCCTACCGAACTGCCACAGCAGGATTTGAGAATTCAATTTGCCGATCGAGTCGCGCACCTCAATCCTAGTTTAATTGATTGGCTGGAATGGATGACAGAACCGAGTTTGAACAAACGGTTATCTTCGGCTGGGGAAGCATGGCGATCGCTCACAAATCCCCGCCATATCGAAAAAAGTCCTGTGACATTGCAGCCACCTGGCAGCGATATTAAATTGACCAAAAGTTCGGAGTTTATAGAAATTGTAATTCCGCCACAGGGACTGAGTTTTAATTTAATGGCGCTGCTTTCGGCAGCAGTTCCCCTGAATTATATTTACTTACTGTTGCTTTATTCTAGTGAATTTTGGCAATTCGCTAGTTCACATATAAATTATTTGTTTGTAATTATATTATACATATTAGTGACTTTATCATCTCCAGTAGTAGTAATATTTATATTGGCGCTATTTCGGAAATGGCGTTTCAGAATCGATAGCCAGAAAATATCCTATACCAGCCATCTCTTGGGGTTGAGATGGAATCATTCCAAGCCATCCCCCAGACCGGACATTTTCTATCTGGAAATTGAAGAAACTGGAGACAAGGTTTTTAACGTGATTATTCGTGCCAACCACCAAAAATATCAACTAGGAGCAAACCAGGGACTAAGCGAATCAGAAATCAAGTGGTTAGCAACAGAACTTAGCCAGTGGTTGGGAGTAAAAATTAAAAAAGTTTGGGCAGACTAAAAAGAATATATGGTTCTGAAAATATCTCCCTCGCCCAAACAAAGCATTCCCCTCTCAAACTGTGGGATGGGCGTCCCGCCCGTCCGCTCTCTCTTTTGTGGGATGGGCGTCTCGCCCGAAAGCGTGTATTCTCCCAGCCGGCGACACACTCCCCCGCTTTCGGTCAATCTCATGGAGCATCGAGCCCGATCGCCCGTAAAATGCTATCAAAGGGATTTGGCAAGTAGCACTCATCCCAATCATCTGTTAACTTGGAGATATTGTTGTGGACTTATCGCTAATTCCGGCACAGCCGAAACCAGGACTGCTCAACGTCCTCATCGAAATTACCGCCGGTAGCAAAAACAAGTACGAATTTGATAAAGACTTACAAGCCTTTGCTCTCGATCGGGTGCTTTCTTCCTCAGTCCAATATCCGTGCGACTACGGCTTCATACCCAATACCTTAGCCGATGATGGCGACCCCCTCGACGGCATGGTCATGATGGATGAGCCCACATTTCCAGGGTGCATAATCGCAGCCCGTCCGATCGGAATGCTGGAAATGATCGACGGAGGCGACAGGGACGAAAAACTATTGTGCGTTCCCGACAAAGACCCCCGCTATGCTCACTATAAGTCCCTCAAAGACGTAGCCCCCCACCGCTTAGACGAAATAGCCGAATTTTTTAGAACCTACAAAAATTTGGAGAAAAAAGTCACGGAAATTCTGGGTTGGCAAGATGTCGATCAAGTCATGCCCTTAGTGGAAAAGTGCATCGCAGCCGATCGCAAATAAGTCCCTAGCCCGCACTCCTCGACTGCAACCCGACTACAAACTCAGGAGCCCGAACTTAAGGCGATGCTGCAGGTCTAGGGATGCAGTCGAGGAACGGGTGGCTACAATGTCAAATCAGTCGTGTTAATGCCGAGTCACCGGAACGGCATTCCTGAAAACCGCGCCCCGACCTCAATCTTGAAAAAAATACAACTCCTATCCTAGAGTAAGATTAAGCGCAAATTCTACCCCTGGAAAATGCGTTCTACGTTTGAGGAAATTTAACCCTAACAACTCTGGTTCGGCGCTATCTTAATCTCAGAATAGAGAACACGATCAACAGCCCGCAGGGTGGAAAAATAATCTCTCAAGCGACATCTCCTACACCAACCGGTACGGTTTAGGCTTGTAATAGCCCAAGTGTGCGGCACTCGAATGGTTTCCCGATCAAGCGCTTTATTATAGTACAGATTGCTAAAAACTAAAAAGTAAAAACTAAGATTTCAACTCCCAAGTTCCTGCCGCCAAAACTAAAAAAAATGCCAGATTCCGCACCCTCTCTAGCCAATCCACAGCCCTCCGATCGCAAAGCCACTATGGAAAATAGTCCTTTGACCGAGTTTGTCGTTCAGTTTTGGGGCGTGCGGGGCAGCATAGCCACCCCCGGCACCAAAACACTGCGCTACGGAGGGAACACCTCCTGTGTAGAAATGCGCTTGGGCAAAAAACGCCTGATTTTTGACGGTGGTACGGGCCTGCGAGTTCTAGGCCTCAATCTGCTGCGGCAAATGCCGGTGGAAGCCCATATGTTTTTTAGTCATACTCACTGGGATCACATTCAAGGGTTTCCGTTCTTTACTCCCGCCTTTATCCCAGGGAACTGCTTTCATATTTACGGTGCGATCGCCCCCAACGGCACTACAATCAAACACCGTCTTGCCGACCAAATGGTGCACCCCAATTTTCCCGTCCCCATCCAAGTCATGCAGTCCGACCTCAAATTCAACGATTTGACGCCTGGGGATATTCTCGAACTCGACGATGTGAAAATAGAAACGGCACTGCTCAACCATCCCAACACCGCGATCGGATATCGAGTCACCTGGGAGGGACACACAGCCGTCTACTGCACCGATACAGAACATTTTCCCGATCGCCTGGACGACAACGTGTTACACCTAGCTCGCAACGCCGACGTGCTGATTTACGACGCTAACTACACCAACGAAGAGTATTACGACTTCAAAACCCCGAAAGTCGGCTGGGGACACTCGACTTGGCAAGCAGGAGTAGAAATAGCGAAAGCTGCTGGAGTCAAAAAGATCGTGATGTTTCACCACGATCCAGGCCACGACGACAATTTTCTCGATGGCGTAGAAGCAGAGGTGCAGGCAGTTTTCGCCAATAGCTGCTTAGCCCGCGAAGGCATGAGCATACCAGTAATTTAACCAAAAATAAATTCAGAATTATGAAACAGGAAAAACCCCGCAAACGTCGCAGAGTAGGCTTGCGGGGGCTTTACTCAACTTTGCTGGTGTTGATAATTATCTGCTGTACCTGCGGCGGATGGGTTGCTGCTCAGACTGCCTACTCTCGCACTCCGGCGCGACTTGCTCAGGTGTCTTCGATCGAGGATACTGGTACGGTCGATCGCATCCCCGAACGCTACCAACTCGGACAGCAACTGTACCTAGAAAACTGCGCCACCTGTCACATCGGTTTACCGCCGCAAGTATTACCTACAGAAACCTGGCGCCGGTTGCTGCAAGATCCCCAACACTACGGACAAACCATCAAACTGCTAGTAGACCCGCCCCGCCTGCTAGTCTGGAACTACCTGCAAACTTTTTCCCGTCCCCAAGCCACAGACGAAGAACTCGCCTATCGAGTCGCCAGTTCTCGCTATTTCAAAGCTTTGCACCCCAAAGTCAAAATGTCACAACCTGCAAATATCAGCAGTTGCGTTACTTGTCACCCCGGTGCATCTAAATACAATTTCCGCAAGCTTACCGCCGAGTGGCAAAACTCTCCGTAGGGAATGCAGGACTTACCCAAAAACTATTGAGTAGGGGGGTTATGCGAGCTGATTGGAGCGTGGGTTTATCGCCCGAAGGCAGATGAGGAGATTTCAGACTTGGTGTTTGTAAATATTTCACGGATTGCTTTTAATTACTCGATAGAACGTAGTCTTACCAGGGTAATGGTCAAAAGCACCTTCAAAGCTCGCATCAGATAACCACTCAAATCGAGTGGTAAAAGGGGAGTTGGATAGAATGAGAGTACATTTATCGTTTGCACAAATTCCGATATGCCAAAGCCCTTTCTCATAGTCCGTACCATTAGCAACCGCGATGTCACCGCGTCTTGTATGACGTTGTTCTACCCGATGCCCGATTCCACCATCTAGAGCCTCAACAACGGATGGAACATAGAGAGGATTTTGGCCAATTTGATAGTTCAATGCTTTCTTCACAGCCATATTAACCATCCAAGCGCAGGCAAGTTTTCCATTACTGGTATGAGGTTCGTATTGACTACTTCTACCTAATAAATCAGGTGAGATCGCAGCCTGGAATATCTTCTCTGGAATGGCGAACTTTACAGGAATAGGTTGGTTTAAAGTCTGACCAGGTTGTTGAGATTGAATTATCGCAAGGAGACGACGATATTCTGTATCTGATGCTGTCAATATTGTTGTGTTTGCTTTGTAAGCATCGTATGTAGCTTTAGCCCATCGCGCAGTTGGTTTTCCTACAATAGCTATGACTAATAGAAATCCGACAGTAACTAAAAACTCAACACTAGGCTTAATTTTTTTCTGGCTAAGGCTCATATGGAATATGCTCTAAAATACCAACTAAACAGGCAAAAACTGTTCTGAAAAACTAATTTCAATCTCAGGAAGCGTAGTGAACGACTCAGAATGACAGACATATAGATGCGTAGTTCCTGTACTAAACAAAACGGTTACGGATGGTTATTGACAAAATTATAAGCTTTATAACCTCCATAGGTTAAAAGTGCCCCTACTGCCAGAATTCCAGCAACTGGGACAGTCACTGGATCACTCACAATAGTTGTTGCTGTCGTTGTCAAGCCCAACAAACCTGCGAGACCAGCAGCAGGCACTGTTGCAGTAGTGGCTATAGGTATGGTGGCAATTTTGAACCAGCCAATGACGAACCACCAAGTGCAGTGATTCCAGCTATCAACTCGTCTTTCATCTCGATAATCCTTATGATAATTGTATATTTTTTTCCGTAAATTACCACATATTTTGTATCCTCTCAATCTCGACTCAAAAAATTTAAGTGCGTAGGTTGGGCGGAGTGGAACGACCCCTCCGTTGCACTCCGCCCAACATTTTCGCTACAATTTTCCTTAACTGAACCGTATTCGGTTATAATCAGATTTAGAAGTCTCTGGTGCTACTCAAATGACTCCTCAACTACAAACTCAGCCACCGCTAACGAAACAACCAGAAAAAGTCCTGTATCCAGACAGCGATGGACAGCCTATGTCAGATAACACGCTCCAATTTGCTTGGATTGTCAAACTAAAAGAAGGATGCGAAGCCTTATTTAAAGACAATCCAACTGTATTCGTAGCCGGGGATTTACTGTGGTATCCCGTCGAAGGCGATAATAAGACGAAGCGCGCCCCCGATGCTATGGTGGTATTTGGTAGACCCAAAGGATATCGAGGGTCTTACCAGCAATGGCGAGAAGATAATATCGCTCCGCAAGTCGTTTTTGAGATATTGTCACCGGGAAATACGTTATCGGAAATGGCGCTGAAGTTGCAGTTTTACAACCGCTTTGGTGTAGAAGAATATTACCTTTATAACCCAGAGAATAACGATCTAACAGGATGGCTGCGAGGGGAAACAGGACTAACGGTAATCGAATCCTTGGATGGGTGGATCAGTCCGCGTCTAGGAGTCCGGTTTGTGTTTGCAGAACCAGAGTTAGAGGTGATTCGTCCCGATGGACAGCGGTTTTTGTCTTACGTAGAGTTAATGGAACAGCGGGATGAACTCGAACAACAGCGGGATGAACTCGAACAACAGCGAGATGAAATCGAACAACAGCGCGATCGCATGGCTGCAAAACTGCAAGAATTGGGTATCGATCCAACTCAGCTTTAAGAATACCTAACAATATAGACTTTCTCAGCTTTCAGGAGGTACTCCCGGCCTCGCGCGAGTACGTCACTTCAAAATAAAATCGCAAACGGTACTATAGCAATCCTAAATCATTCTCATAATTATTGTAGGGGCAATCCGACCCCTACTCCCCGTGGTTGCCCGATAGATAGGGGGTAGGCACGGGGAGTAGGGGTAGCACTACCCCTACAAATTTATCTGAATCATTTAGGATTGCTATATCAGGATTTTTCCCTAATCTGAAAAGTACACAAATGTTCTAACTTGATCGCCCCTCCCACGTCCTCCAGAACCTTTGCATTTGGCGGAAGCTGAGCTAATTCGATCGCACTTTCAATCAAACCCACCGGATACCGAGGTCTGGCTCGATTGTAAGCCGTCGCCGCCGCAGAATACCAACTTCTTCTTGCTTCCAAATCTTTATCTGCGTTCATCAGCGTTCATCCGCCCCCATCTGCGCTTAAAATTAAAACCAAAACTAAACAGGCAAAAACAGTTCGGAAAAACTAATTTCAATCTCAGGAAAAGCTAGCATTCTAATCACAGCATTATCTGCAACAATTATCTCTGATTGATAGCCTCCCGGTGCAGGATTCCGGTAAATATATGCCTCGCGGGCCGCTACATCTAATATCCAATATTCATCGATATTTGCTCTCGCATAAATCGGGGCCTTTTCCCGGCGGTCAATTTGTAAGGTCGAGTAGGAAACTTCAATTAACAGCAAGATTTCGCTAGGATTTGGGTGATGGTCGCGATCATCTCCCGGATCGATACCAACAATAGCTATATCGGGTTCCGGTTCCGAAGTTGCTAAAGTAATTGGCAACTGCACGCGAATTAATGCTAAATCTCTTAGCAGGTGTTGTAGATATCGATCGCTGCGTTGGGTTGTAGCAGCATGGGGTGGAGTTTGTGCGCTCATTTCAACAATTCTCCCATCTAGCAATTCAATCTTATTACCTTCAGTGAGAATGCCAGCTTCAATCATGCGGTGATATTCTTCCACAGTCCAGATTTTTTCTCTTGTTGCTGTCATAATCTTTGCCTGCAAAAGCTTACTGAATATTATATCAATTGCGAATTCAATCAAAAAACACTGATTTGTCCGGCGTTGGTCGAGCACCCTTTTGAAAGCGTTCCCAAGACTGTTTTAATTGAGCAGGATCTGGATATTCGCGATCGTAAACCACCAGGACATTCGTCAAATTCCGTCCCGGCGGCAATAAAATCTGCCCTTGATGAGCCAAACCCACGGAAGCACCACCGTCCAAATTCATCGCTTCAAAACAGCCGTAGCACGGGCGAGGGCGGGACGCCATCGCTTGCATAACTTTAGACCTCTTGCAAAAATCCTTTCATCAATTGATGGGACGGGCTCTGGGGCCCGTCCCACAAGAGTTATTTCTTCTTGTGGGACGGGCCCCAGAGCCCGTCCTAATTATTTTTGCAAGAGGTCTATTGTCAATAAGCCTTTTATGAACGGGCTCTGGGGCCTGTTCCACAAGCAGAAAATCTACTCTTTGTGGAACCGGCCGTCCAGCCTGTTAAGCGAGAATGGTGCTCTGGGCGTGAGTTCCAACCGAGTGGTTAGCTGCTGGAGTGGCATAGAAGTAAAAAATCTGTGCTTTTAACTACTTTTTGACCAATTGTTATGATATCTTAACTTTAGCGAACGCTAGTTCCGACAATTTAAGAAACCTGGTTATCAAGTAACGTGATTTATGATTGACCGTAAAAAAATTCGACTGAAATGGGAAAGTTATTGGTTTAAAACCTTTGGGAGATGGGGATCGTGTCCATTGACCTGCCCAATAGACCGACCTCATCCTCGGCATATTGTTTGGAGTTGGATTGGCAGTTTTTTGGCAATTACTGCAACGTCCTATCTTGCCGTAAAAACTAATTCTCCTTTACTAATGGCTCCGTTTGGCGCTACAAGCGTTCTGATCTTTGGTGTCCCTGACAGCCCCTTGGCTCAACCCCGGAATGTCATTGGGGGCAATTTCTTCGCTGCTCTCACCAGTTTAATGATTCTGCATTTTCTCGGTTCTTCTCCCTGGGCGATGGGAATGGCTGTTTCTACTGCGATCGGAATTATGCAGATTACCAGAACTCTACATCCGCCTTCGGGAGCAGTTGCCTTAGTCGTCATGATGACCCAACCAGACTGGAAATTTTTGCTAACACCTGCTTTTGAGGGATCAATAATCTTGGTCTTGTGCGCCGTCATCTTTAATAATTTAGCGGCAGAAAGGACGTATCCCAACCACTGGTTATAGCATTGTCTCTAATTCTCTCATCCTTCCCTTGGGAGCACCACCCAAAATCTGGATGCTCCCTCGATTCCTTCTTCCTTCTTCGTTCTTTCCTCCATCCGTTACATCCCGATTCAGTGCGCGTTGCCGAACTTCCTTCTGCTAGATCAATCAAAAAACACTGATTTGTCCGGCGTTGGTCGAGATCCCTTTTGAAAGCGTTCCCAAGACTGCTTTAATCGAGCCGGCGCCGGATATTCGCGATCGTAAACCACCAGGACATTCGTCAAATTCCGTCCCGGCGGCAATATCCCTTCGTCAGAATTTAGCAGCCCGTCGAAAAAATCCCGCTGTGTGTTTAGGCGGGGATAATCCATTTTACTGATTTAAAATCAGTAAAATTACTGATGTTTAAGCTTTGTCATCTATCTTAAGATATAAATCCTGAAGCGATCCGAGGATCATTAGGGAAGTACCACGGGAGCATTACCCATACCAGGTATCGCTGATGGACAAGAACGATGAGAATTGCCCCATCCGCTACAGCTAGTTTCCACCAAAGCACAATTTTTCCTACCCATAAGAAAAGATGAATCAATTGAAGCAGTCGGTAAAGCAGTTTTGGTCGATCGCCAACCCCTACTTCTTTTCCAGAGAAAAATGGGGAGCTAGGGGGTTGTTCGCCCTCGTAATGTTATTAATGCTAGGTTTCAATGGTGTAAGCATAGTCCTGAGCTATATTATGCGGGACTTGATGAATGCAGTCACGGGAAAGAATGTTTCAGACTTCTATAAGATGTGGCTGATGCTATTGGGTGTGTTTGCCATATTCACGCCCATTATGGTTTCCTTCTTCTATTCGCAAAATGTACTGCAACTCTACTGGCGAAAGTGGCTAACGAATCACTTACTGAAGAAATATTTTAGCAATCAAGGTTTCTACAAAATTAAGTTCAATGATAAGGTTGATAATCCCGATCAGCGTTTAGCTGAAGACGTTAATTTGTTTGTTAAGCAAAATATTGATATTTGGGGATTATTATTCAACCAAGTTGTCACAATAATTTCTTTTCTAGGCGTTCTCTTTACAATTGACAAGACACTGACTTTAGTTGTATTTATACTGGCTGCTTTTAGAACTGTTTTCACTATCTTTATAGGTAAGAGGTTAAGTAGATTAAAGTTTAATCAGTTACAACGAGAAGCAAATTTTCGCTATAGTTTGGTTCATCTTCGAGACAACAGTGAATCCATTGCATTTTACCGAGGTGAAGAGCGTGAATTTAGTGCAGTATCACAGCGATTTAATGAAGCTTTGAATAATTTCAATAACCTGATTGTCTTGCAGCGTAACCTTGGTTTTTTTACCCAAGGAAGCCAGATGATATTTACAAATTTACCTATAGTTTTTTTAGCTCCTCGATACTTTGCGGGCCAGATAGATTTTGGGCAGGTAACGCAAGCTTCTGGAGCGTTTGTGTCTATTTTAAGTGCCCTGGGCTTTATTGCCGAGAATTTTGATATGCTAACTAACTTTACCACTCAGATTAATCGTTTAGGAACATTTGATCGGGTTCTGTCCGAGCAAATGGCAGCACCTCGAGCGGGCATGGCAACGATTGATGTTGTGGAACAGCACTATCTAGCCCTCCAACAGGTTACCTTAGAGACGCCTAACTATGAGCGAATCTTAGTTAGAGATTTATCTTTCAAGGTGGGGCAGGGTGAAAGCGTCTTGATTGTTGGACCTTCTGGCGCTGGCAAGAGTTCGTTAATGCGAGCGATCGCAGGATTGTGGAATGCGGGTACGGGTTGCATTGTCCGTCCTAAACCGGAGGAAACGCTGTTTTTGCCCCAACGGCCTTATATGCTGCTAGGGGACTTACGCAGCCAATTGCTATATCCCAACACCAGCGGTCAAGTTACTGATAAACAACTGCACGAAGTGCTCGAACAAGTCAATCTTTCCCATTTGCCAGAACGGGTAGGTGGATTTGATGTGGAATTGGAATGGGCTGATGTTTTGTCACTAGGAGAACAACAACGGTTAGCATTTGCACGCCTACTGCTGACTAAACCTCGCTACGCTATTTTGGATGAATCAACGAGTGCATTGGATGTGGCTAACGAGAGACGGCTCTATCAGTTGCTCAAAGAAACAGGAACTGCCTTTATCAGTGTCGGTCACCGTCCGACTTTGGTACAGTATCACGAGCAGGTCTTAAGGCTAGTTGGTAATACCAATTGGCATCTGATATCGGCTAAAGATTACAGCCCCGATCTCGCCGAGTTTGGTTGAAAAATGCAATTGCCGAACTGCAAGTAATGGTCTTTACCGTACCCGCCTCAAAATTCCAGGCGTGCGATCAGGTAGAACAGGAGTAACTGGGACGATCGTAAACGGCAAACTCGTCAAAAAACACTGTATCTTATAGCGGGAAGGGAGTAAGACTCGGATGCTCCCCGCAAAACGTCCTGATCATCAAAAACTCTAAGAATGGCTAAAGCCCATAACGTGACGTAGCCTCCGCACTTCCACGTCCTAGGCTGGGAAAATGGTATTTCCCAGCCTAGGGGTTGAAACCGTTGCAGCTTTATCAGGATAAGGGCATATTTTGACCCAGCGCTTGAAATCGCTACAGCTTCATTAGACTTCTTGCAAAAGTCCTTTCGATCAAATTTTCGGACGGGCTCTCCGGCCCATCCCACAAGATAAAAAACTTTTTGTGGGACGGGCCGGAGAGCCCGTCCCAGCTATTTTTGCAAGAGGTCTATTACGTTGCCTGCAATAAATCCATACAGCACTTCCGGATGTTATGAGGTACAGTAGCAGCAATTAGTAAACCAGTTTTTAAGATGTTTCGGATTAATTAAGTCAAGAGCCACAGCAATTATGGTGTAAACCATTTTAGTGGTGGTTGGTGAAAACTGGATCAATAAAGATTTGAGTTGCGACCACCATAATTCAATTGGATGAAAATCAGGAGAGTATGGGGACAAACACAAGATAAAAGCATCCACCGCTTCAATCTACGGGCTTAATTGAATCTACTTTATGCGCTGGTAAGTTATCAATTCACGTCTACTGCTCCCGACCACAATTGTGGCACTAAACATTGCTCTATAAACACCTCAAATGCTTGGCTATCCATCGAGTTGTCTATGGTCATTAATGCCACTACTCTCTGGAAACTAATTGCACCAATTACTGTGACTTTCTTGCCTCGATAAAAAGGTTTGACTGCATAGGCTCTCGTTCCTCGTTGGAAGCATGAGTTCTGGTTAAACAAGCGTAATACTCCAGTCTCATCTAAAAAGACTAGATTTTTGGGGTCGATATGCTTGACTTTTTCCCAATACTCTAACCTTAATTTCATGACTCTTTCAGTGCCGACTTGGCTACTTCTCACTGTTTTTTTTTACGATTTAATCCCAACTTTTGTAAGGCGTTACACATGGCTGTTCTACCCACCCAATTTCCCGTATTCTGGGCAAATAACTCACACAATTCTACCCTGGTTGCATCGGGATGTGCTGCCACTATTTCTCTCAAAGAAGCTGTGGAATTATTCAAATGACTGTATCTCGGTTTCCCACTCTCGTTTCGGCTGTAAATTTCCCTCTATTTTTTGTTGCTTGACCAGTTTCTGAAAAGAGCTTTTACTGACGGAAAATATCGCTGCTGTTTTTCTGATCGACAGCTTCTGATCTTGATGGGCTGCTACTATTTTTGGAAAGCAAATCTACTGAATATGCTTTCATTGGTGTATTTTTTAATCTATTCTTATTGTACCTCATAACACCCGGAACTGCTGTAAAATCTGCCCTTGATGAGCCAAACCCACCGAAGCGCCCCCGTCCAAATTCATCGCTTCAAAACAGCCGTAGCACGGGCGAGGGCGGGACGCCATCGCCCGCATAACATTAGCTTCTGCTTCCAAAGACAAACTATCAAGAAAAGTCACCAAAAATAACTTATCTCTCGAAGCCGGAAAGCCGATCGCCGTTCTCGAACCCACGCCCAAAACATGAGAATCTTTAAAACCTTCCGATAAAGGAGACAGCCAAACTTTCCCCCCTTTAACCAATCTCGGCCCGCAAGTCAGAGAAAACCAATGTTGACTCCAATCCGGCTTACCTTCAGTTCTAGCCGTCACCATTTCCAATTGATTTCCCGCTTTAATCCCCAAAGTCGTGCCGTAATTTTCCCATCGGCTATATTTCAGAAACTTACCCGCAGCCACCATATTTCCCAGCACAGATTTCTGCTCATCTTTACCAAAAAAAGTCCCGTTAGCAACAACAGCAGCCCGGTAACGCGACACCATATTTTCAAAAGGTTCGTCGCCCCGCGTGACTTTAGAAGTATTTGCCAAGTCTGCATTATTAGCTAACCCCATTGTGATATAAATTTCTGGGTCTGCGAGGTCAATAGTTGTGAGATAAAAACTTGCGCCAGCTACATTTTGGCTGCTGACTTGTACGGGTTTTGCTTGCTTAGCAGAACGTTTGATAATTTGAGGTTGAGACGGCTGCGTAGCAGGAGAAGTTTCGGGCGATTTTACAATAGGATTACTCGGCAGAGGTTGATTGGTTTTTGCCGATTTTACAATGGGATTGCGAGGGAGAGGTTGAGGAGTTTGATTTGATTGTATACTTGATAAAAAAGCGAGTGACTTTTGCCACAGTTGACCCATGAGAGTCAAGAAACTATCTCGGTTTTGGGCGATCGCAAAATAGTCAGCCGCAACCCGCGCCAAAGCGATGGCCGTTAAAAATAAAAAAGTGCGTCGCAGCATCGGGCGACAACCTTCAGACTGTTTGCGTTTAGACATAAAAAATCTCAGCTAGGATAGCGAACAGATACATTTAACCCGGTAAATTCAGGACTAAGCCAGAATTTGCCGTGTATGGCAAGATAGAGAAAGCTGCAAGCTTTTCTATCAGGGAGGTATCTCTCAAAGCTTTCAATAAAATATTGCAAGCGCCATTGAAATCTCTGTCCAGAGTGTGTCCGCATTCTGGACATTTAAAGATTTTAGACCCGTTTAATTTAGTGTGGATATGTCCACACTTTGAGCAAGTTTTCGATGTGTACTCTTCTGTTACGTCTACTACAAAGCCCCCATGTTTAGCGGCTTGATGCTTCAACATTTGTTTAAAACGATAATGACTCAAAGTTACCATCGCTCTAGCTGTTTTAGTTGCCAGTCTGCGCTTGCCTTTCTTGACCATTTGTTGCGTTTCAAAGGTCGGCAACAAAATTAATTTGTATTTGACTGTCAAATGTTTAGCAGCTTTTTTGTGCAATTCATTGACTAAGTTTTTAATCTTAATCCGAATTTTTGCTGCTGACTTTCTCAAGGAATACCTCAACCGCTTGAGTTGCCTTCCTTTGCTCAACCCTATACGTGACATTAATTTGTCTAGATGTCTTGCCAGTCGATAGATACGACCGATATCATTCTTTCCTATTTCGATAAATTCACTGCCGTAAAAGCCAGTAATAAAAGTTCTCACGCCTGGGTCTAAAGCAATAGCTAAATCGCTTTTAATCGCTTCTATTTTAGGTGCATCAACAGCATAGCCAATAAACCATTGCCCGTCGCTCAAGCTTAGTGTTGGTTCGTGTTGCATTTCTTCAATAATAGGCTCCGATGCTTTAAAGCTTAACCCCTTAGTAGACAGCGGATAAAAAGTCCCGGATTTCCAATTACACTTTTGGAACCTGATAGTCTGAGATGCGTCGAAACGGCTTCTAAACTTTGCTATTCCTTTTGACTTCTTAGCTGCTTTATGTGCTTCAAAAGCTTGAAATACTGCCATTTGTCGCGGGTTGTAAGGTTGCTCTGATACCCAAGCAGGAGCCAAGTCCATTACTTTTTTTCTTAAGTCGTACTTGCCAATTCTTTCGTTTTTAACAATAGCAATTGCTTGGTTGTAACACCATCTACTTGCTGCAATCCAAGTCCTCCATTTCGCTGCTAGCCCGATTTCCGGGTAAACTCGGATCTTCTTTGATAGCAGATTTGTATTTTCGGAGTCCGTAGAGTCGGCAACTGAAGACGTGGATGATGGCAAGGATATCTTCAACCATTTCTCGCTCTGGAGACAATTCACTTCTACTGAGAACCATGAGTTCGCAATCGTTCTGCTCGCAGATCCATTTGATGAGGTCGCCACCAAACCTTGCGAGTCTGTCTTGGTGTCCGACCACAACTGTTGAGATAGATCCTGACATGATTTGTCCCAAAAGGGCAAGCAGTGATTTTCTTTTGAAGTTGAGTCCGCCTCCGATATCTTTGAAGACTTTAGCTTGCGGGTAGAGACTTTGGAGGTAGCCAACTTGTCTTTCGAGGTCTTCTCGCTGTTTGTAGCTGCTGACTCTGGCATAGATAGCTGTGACTCGGTTGTGTTTTGTTCCGAGAACGCTGTCAATGTCGTAGCGGCGCTGGTTGGAGGGAGTTCTGATTGCTGATATTTTGTCGGCAAGCTCCCAGTTTCTAAGCGTTTTTTCTGAGACTTGCAGGATTTTGCAAGCTTCTCGCGGTGTGACATATTTGGTCATCGGTGGCGGTAGAATGTTCTTAATCTAAGTTACCACCATCTACCAGCATTTACCGGAAAATTCCGGAAAATTATTTATTTCACATTAACAGTTTTCTATGGCTGTGACTATAGCGGTTCTCGGAAAGATGAGGTATTCACCAATTAATTAAAAATTCCCCAATCCCCCAATCTAAAATCTAAAATCTAAAATCTAAAATCTAAACTTGTACCTCATCTATCTGAGAAAGGCTATATAATGGGGGATCGCCTGAATTCTGCAACTACCAGTAGCAAGGTGCTCCATCGCGCACCTCACCACGAATTCAAAACTCAAAACTATTTCCCTAGCCGGTATTCCGCATCCCCGCAGCAATTCCATTAATCGTCAGCAGAGCTCCCCGCAACAATTCACCCTTGCTATAACGCGAGTGAATCACCCCCGGAACCCCGCCACTACCGTGCTGCCGCAAGCGTTTCAGCAGCGAAACCTGCAACAAACCCAAAGGTACAATCGTCGCATTTCGCAACTGCACCGAACGCTGCAGCGAGGGATCTTCGTCCAACAAACGTTGGTGTCCGGTAATCGTTAAAACCAAATCGCGAATCAAGTGAAATTCTGCCGCAATTTGATCGAATAAAGCCTTAAAACGCTCCTTATCAGCAGGCAAAGCTAACTCCTGCACGTAGTGTTCTGCAATCTGCAAATCCACCTTAGATAAAGTCATTTCCACCTTAGAAATTACCATTCTAAAAAACGGCCATTTCAAGTAAAAATACTGCAAAAGTTTCATGTGTTCTTCCGGTTCCTCCAGCAAAAACTCTTGCAAAGCCGTGCCGACACCGTACCAAGAAGGCAGCAAAAAGCGGCTTTGAGTCCAGCTAAACACCCACGGAATTGCTCGCAAACCGCTGATGTCTTTTTTGCCCCCGCGCCGGGCCGGACGAGAACTAATTTGCAACTGGCTGATTTCTTGAATCGGGGTAACTTGGTGGAAGAAATCGACTAAATCCGGCTGTTCGTAGATTAAATGGCGGTAGTGCGATCGCGATCGCGCAGATAACTCCTCCATAATCTCATTCCAAGGGTCAATGCCATCAAAACCAGTGTGCAGCAAACTAGCTTGAATTACCGCCGCCGCCACCGTTTCCAAATTGTAAAGCGCCAACTCCGGCAAAGAATATTTAGAAGCCAAAACCTCGCCTTGTTCAGTAATCTTAATTCGCCCGCTAATACTCTTTCCAGGCTGAGCCAGAATTGCCTTGTAAGCAGGCCCGCCGCCGCGCCCTACAGAACCGCCTCGGCCGTGAAAAATTCGCAGCTCCACACCGTGTTTTTCCGCTACCATTTGCAAAGCCTTTTGAGCTTTGTGGATTTCCCAATTGCTGCTGAGGAAACCAGAATCTTTATTGCTGTCGGAATAGCCCAGCATCACCTCTTGCAATTTGAGAGTTTCGATTGGGCATTTGAGATTGTCTGCGTTTTCTACCGCTAGTTCCTGCGCGTATCCTCCTGTTAGCAAAGCTCGATAAAGCGGCAGATCAAAGATTTTTTGCATTACTTCCGGCGCTTTTTTCAAATCTTCCACCGTTTCAAACAGGGGAACTACTTGAATACTGCTAATTCCTGTCGCCGGATCGTAAAGTCCCGCTTCTTTTGCTAACAGCAAAACCGCCAGCAAATCGCTGACATCGTGGCTCATGCTGATGACGTAAGTTTCGCAAATTTCCGGGCCAAACTCCTGCTGCATTTGCCGCAATATTCGGAAGGTATTGATCGTCTCGCAAGTTTTGGGAGAAAAGGGCAATTCTGCTGGAATTAAAGGGCGGCGAGTTTGCAGTTCCGTTGCCAGCCAAATAATTCGATCGCATTCCGACATTTGATTGTAAGGCTTGGGCAAAATTTGCAAGTATTCAGCAATTTCGCTCAAAGCCTCGGAGTGTACTGTTGACTCTTGGCGGATATCTAGGTAAGCCAAATTAAATCCGTAAATTTCTACTTGGCACAGCAGATTTTCCAAGTCCCGACAGCTCAAACCTGTTTCCACTAAATTGTGCTCGATGAGCTTGAGCTCGGTCAAAAACTCAGCGCCCGATCGATAAAGGCCGGTCATTCCGGGATTTGCTGACAAAGCTTCGCGCTCCCGCTGCAATTCGTCTCCTTTATAGAGCCGCCAATTACGATCTCGCGTATTTTCCAGTCGCTGCTGCACGTAGGCCAGCTTCAACCGATAAGGTTCTTGCCGATAGCGAATCGCCCACTGCTCGTAAACCTCCGGGAATTCCGATTTGTCGCGATCGAGAGATTCGAGCAATTCCGGCAGCACGTCGCTCCAGTGCAGCGACAAACTCAAAAGTTCGTTCAGTCGCTTCACCGCCGCGATGTACTTCTCTAGCACCAAGTGGCGCTGATAGCAAGCCGTTTGCCAAGTAACTTTTGGAGTCACAGAAGGATTGCCGTCCCTGTCGGAACCCACCCAAGAACCGAACTTGCAAAAATTGTAACTCGGCGGTTTCAGATAAGGATAAGAAGCGTGGAGCGCTTGCTTTAAGCGCTGGTAGAGTTCGGGAATAGCATCAAACAGAACTTCCTCGAAGTAGTGGAGAGTGTACTCCACCTCGTCAAGTACAGTCGGCTTGAATTGGTGCAGTTCGTCAGTGCGCCACCAGAGGCGAATTTCTTCCATCAGTTGCTCTTGGAGAGCCGCTGCTTCCCAGCAAGACACCGGATAGGGGCTTTGAGAGTCGGTTCCGATCGCCTGAAATTTCTCGTCAACTTGGTCTAGCTGTTGGAGAATCTTCGCCATTCGCCGCTGCTTGGTGCGGATCGTGTGGCGGACAATTTCCGTCGGGTGAGCAGTGAATACCAAGCGGATGTCTAACTGATCGATCAACCGCTGGATTTGCTGGCTGGGTACGTTCAAGCGCAGCAGCATCGGGAACAGTTGGTGAAAAGTTCCGGCATCTCGGGCGATCGTCTCGCTGCTGTCTGCACTGCTCAGAGGCGTTTGGGCCGGGCTTGGGCCTTCCCTGTGTCGCGGGCGATCGGGGGCATCCGTTGCTTGTCCTGGCAGCTTAGAAAACATCCGCCCACCAGCATCGTTGCTGCTAGCGTAAGCTAGCTGTTGGTCTCGCTGTTCGTAGTGCTGTTCGACAATGTTGATCAACTGAAAATACAGTGCAAAAGCCCTAGCGGCGCGGATGGCGGCGTTGAGGTCGAGCTTTTCGATTAGCTGTACGACATTCGACTCGCGAAAGTGAGTGGCTTGTCCTTCGGCGGAATTGACCGATCGCATTTGTTGGAGCAAATCCACCAATTCCTGCCCGCACTCCTGTCGCAGCACCGATTCCCACAAGTCCTCTACAACTTTGAGGCGATTTCGCAGAAACAGGTCTGATTTGGAGTAAGCGGGAAAATGGGAAATAGATGTTGCATCAATAGCCTGTTCTGAAGACTGGAGGACTGAACTCATCGGGCTGTTCCTCAATAGCTGCGGGTGTCTGTGAAAGTTGTATTGTTTAGTTTCGCCTAAAACACTTTTGTTTGCAGTCAAATTTGAGACTCTTTTTGCAACGTAGAAAGTAGAAGGCACTTATGTACAAAGTATAAGGAAAGATTAATTCTCACAGCACGGATTGTACCTATTGTCAAGCTTTCAGGTCAGTTAACTTGCTAGTTTGAGATTTTAGACGATCGGCGTGAGAGGATCGGCGAGCGCGAGCGTCGAGTCGCGCTCAGTCGAACGATTTTAGATTTACTCCCAAGATGAATCTGGGAAGTTGAACTAGGGTCGAAAATTTTTATCTGTCCCCGACAGGAGTCGGGGGCTGGTATCCGTTTTTGGGCGGGGTCAAAAAATTTAACTTCTAGCAGCATCCTTCCTTGGGCTTTCTAATCCTGTGATTGAGGAAAGTTGAGTACGGGGAGGCGCGAGCCCCGAAAGACTTCTTCGCTTTCAACGCCGATCGACGCAACAAACTCAGCAGCAGCTTTAGCCACCACCAACCCGCCCAGCATGGGTAAGGCGACCAAGCTCAACAAAATATCTGAGGGAACTGGCAATTTTGGACTGTTAGGTGTTTGAGTTTTGAGCAAGTCTTGGTTTTCCGACGGCATAAATCTTTCCTGCGTATTCTGTTATCCCTAGTTTACAAGCTAGGCCGGGTTTTCTTGCCTCGTTGTATCCTAGATTGGGGCGAGATCCGTGTTCATCCAAGAATTAGTGCCGTGTCATCGCACGCCAGACAGGGGTGCGTGCTGATATCCCCTGAAGGATGTTACACAAAAATCAGAGCGCACGACGATCGCCCGTACAACAGCTTTTTCAAGCCGATCGATCGCCTGCAGGATCGATCATGCAGCGTGTAAAAAAGTGAGAACGCCCGTTTGTTCAATCAGACCGGCCGATCATCGACTGAAAGGAAATTGTATCCTGTGTACGATCGCCATTTCAGCTCAAACTATCGACAATAATTCGAGCGCACAAAATGACTAGCCCGCCCCGGTCGATCGACTCAAAGAAAATTGTACCCGGTGTGCGATCGTTAATCTACGGTCTTATCAGGAGTGGTGGCTTCCGTCAATTGCACTCTCATCTAAAGTAGAAAAGTCAAGTAATGATGGAACATCAAAACAGGGTAGTTCAACTTGCAAATACTTATCTCCACACAGATTTTCTGGGTTACCACCTCTATACAGAATCCGAGCTTGAGCCTGCGCCCACGTTACCACTTCGGAACGTTCCGTGTCATTGAGTCTAGAGGCAATTGTTTGCAAAGCTTTCAGCGTCAGCGCTCGATCGATTACCCCAGATAGGATCGTTGCTTCAAAACAATGTTCCATATATTCGTAGGGGATCTGCTCGTAGTCCGGGGGCGGGGCGACGCGCATCAAATGCTGGTCGATCTCCTTTCTGCGATCGAAATTTACCAGTTCAGCAATAAGAGGCAATATTGGTACTAAGACGGCGGGTGGAGGAACTTTTCGATGATATCGACGGGAATTTGGCGAAAGATAGGCACCCCTAAGAGTTTTTTCCCACTCTCTCATCGCTCTGTCGGCTTCAGGACAGCATACGTGAAACCTGGCCCATTTCTCTAAATCAATTGCCACATTCCGTCCCATCTGCTGTGCTAGCAGCGACAACGCCTTCGTGACTACCTGCCGTACCAGTTCGGCTCGCTCCCCGTGTGTGCCTGTCCAATCTCTCAGGCGATAGCGAGTCTGATGCTCAATAAAAGCCTGGGTATAAATGGACTCCCAGATGGACGGTTGCTCTAATAGAGCATTTGGCAATCCCAGCAACGGTAGGAAAGGAGCAGCCCACGGTAGAGTTGGTAAAGATAAAGCCTCAAAATATTCTCCGCTTTCCCCATCTTTCCAAGATAATTTAAGTTCCAAACAGTTTTCTTTTGTCATAAATGATAGTATTTGTCACTCGTTCAAAAACTGTAAATCTAACCCCAGAAGCAATGCAATTATTTTTAATGCGCTCAGAACAGCTTCTCCTACATTCGATCCTACCCATAAAACACCGTCTATTACCTGTGCGCCAAGCTCAATTGCCCGTGCCAGTAAGTTACTTTTGTTTCTGATATCTGGCTGTTCAGGAGGTTTTTTTACTGAATATTCGAGTGCATCATCATACCCTGTCTGCAGGTTGAAATTAAACGGATCATTGTCATCATCACAATCGTCATTCTTTTGAAACTTCTCGATCAGTTCGTTCAACCTGTCTTGAACTTCTTGATACTTTCTTATGTGTCCTTTCCAAGAACCGGGCTCGCCAGTTACAGTAGTCCTACGACCCGATAAGGGAGGAATTCGCCCGACGGGAGGATCGGTCATTTCATAACGCCGATTATAAAGATCCTGATCGTCTAAACGCAAATCGTCGTAGCGTTTTTTCAACTCTTTACCAAGAGCTACAATTTCCTGTAAGAGTTTATAGCATGGATCGTCGTCATACGGATTACCTCCACCAGACGGATTATTGGCTACATCATCATTCCCACTTCCACCCGAAGCAGAATCACAGCCACTACTACCAAAGACCTCTTTAAACTGAGGCTCCTTAAAAATCACAGTCGGTAATTGCCAAATATCATCACTCGGCTTCGGAGGCTTCACTAAATCCGGTGGCACCTGTTGTTTCGGCGCCTTATTCAACCGCGGCGCTTCCCCAAATGAGGGCAAATTATTCGTCTGGGTCTGTGTTCCTTCTGGGTCAAATGACCCCCTCGTTACCTCCGATTCACTCGGCGCATACTTGCCATCTTCCCAACTATATTTCGACCAACTTTCACTCCAACTATTCCGACCATCATCATACTCAGTCCCGCTGCGAGTCCAACTCCAACTGCTGCCATTACTCGTCGAAACACCCTCTTTCGTCACCGATTCCGAATCGTAACCGCTCACAGTTTCCGTCCAACTGTAACCTCCCTTAAAATAAGACTTGCTGTAACTCTCACTCCACATCGATTGCGCTGGCAAATACGGTAAATTAATCGCATTATTGCTACGTAAAGATTAATTTAGGAGTTGCGATCGCTTTCGTTCCGATTTTTTACCGATGTCCAACTGCTTCCAGAACTGCCAGAGTCCAATTGCAATCTTCTGGGGAAATCACAACCACCTTAAAACCATACTTTTTACCCTCTAATTTTACCCCTTCAGAATCATCCACATGCAAGTCAATACCAAACGCTCGCGGATTTTTGCTGGGCAAGGAATCGCCTGGATAGCGATGCAGATGATCTCTATGGATATTTTGATTGATGACCCCTGCTACTTGAATGCCGTAGCAACGCAACCACAGGCGTACAGAGCAAGGGGAACGGTAGGAAGTTGTATAAATCCATATTTCGTGTCCCCATGTTTTCAATTCCTGCATCAATGCGCGTGTTCCCAGTCGCAATGGTTCGTTAATCCAAGGTTTGAGGAAAAATGGTACCCGATTGGGTTCCCACGGGGCTTCTTTCCGAGCGCAAATTAGAGTGTCATCAAGGTCAAATGAAATCCGCATATTTTTACACAGTATTGCGTGGTCTACTTCGTCATTCTATAAGTTTTGTTTACGTATTCCGGAGAGAATTCAGTCCATCTCCCATGTTCTAGTAAACGCTGTACATATTGTGGATTGCCAGTTTCTTCATACAACTTGAGGGCAGCAGCCATTCTATGATTTCCCTCTGAGATAATATAACGGTTTCCTTGCCTGAAACCAGCGATAGGAGGAATAGCTTCTCCGTTGACCATTGATTGAATCACTCCAGGAACCTGCTGGAACTTACTATCTAAAAGGCTTGGCTGTGCGGATTCCAAAATAATCCCAGGAGGGGCGTTTAGATCGAGTGGGAATTTTAGAACCTGCGTAGCTGTAGTACCTCCTCGTAATGAACGCATTAAACGAGCTGCGAGTTTAAGCGTCCAAATTACCGTAAAGACTCCTACTTCCTTAAGGAAATTATTGAAGTCATTAGCAGCAGCACGTAACCCTTGTTCATCTTTCGCTTGCCATGCTTTGAAGAAAAAGCTACCTAAGCTGTATCCTGCGGAAAAACCACAGAGTAGAATCAGCATAGCATCAATCGCTTGACCTACACCTGGTATAGCTTGCAAAGCTGCAAAAGCAAGCCCTACAGCAATTAATGCAGCCAAGAATTGTGGGTCATTCACGAGTTGCTGAAAAGCAGCTTTAGCATCTCCCACAAGTAACTCCGGTACCAGTTGAATTGCAGCCTTTAACTTCTGAATAAACGTCATGTTACTGACATCAGGTTGTCCACCAATACCCCCAGCACCGGCGAACCAATTATCTGGAGCATTCTCTATTTCTCGTGGAGGAGTAACAGTACGAAGCGGTGGTGTCCAAACATCATCACTAGGCTTCGGAGGCTTCTGTAAATCCACAGGCACCTCCCCCTTCGGCGCCTTAGTCAACTGCGGCGCCTCCCCAAATTGCGGCAAATTATTCGTCTGGGTCTGTGTTCCTTCTGGGTCAAATGACCCCCTCGTTACCTCATATTCACCCGGCAAATACTCCCCATCTTTCCAACTAGACTTCGACCAACTTTCACTCCAACTATTCCGACCATCATCCCATACCGTCCCGCTCCGAGTCCAACTCCAACTGCTACCATTACTCGTATAGACACCCCCTTTCGTCACCGATTCTGAGTCGTAACCGCTCACAGTTTCTGTCCAACTGTAACCTCCCTTAAAATAAGATTTGCTGTAACTCTCACTCCAGCTAGAATACTTGGACACCGAACTAGCTACGCCGTTACTATCGTAAGTGCTTTCACTCGACCATTTCTCGTAACTCGAACTGCCATTTTCTGTTCTTTGGCCATCTTTATAAGTGGTAACTGTCTGTGAATTCCAAGTACGGGAGGTATCGCTACTGTTAGATGAATTGGTATTGTTCCCCTCAGTGCTGCCGTTACTTTTACTCGCGGTTATTGTCGATTCATCGCTGTTGCTTTGAGTAGTATAAGTATCAGCTTTGTACTCGCTGTCCCACTGCTGTTGATTTTCGTAATAGTTTTCAGTTGCGTTTTTGGAACTGGGTTTCCCCGCACTGTTGCTGCTGGAATAATTTGACTCGCTGACTGATGTTTGATAATTTTATTGTAGAGTTTTGATTGCCCGAAACAGAAAATTACCTCAAAACTGGCGATCTACTCAAAGGGAATTTGACCCTATGTACGATCCGCAATCTCAAAAAGTACGATCGCTCACTAATTCTCATTAATTTAGATAAAGTTTGAGGAAAAAAGATATCCACTTAAGTTCTTACGGGGTCTCTTTATTTTCTATATTTTTTTGTCTGAGTGCTTGTACGTAGACATACAAACCAGGACGAGCCAGCTCTTTTCCATCTGAGAGGACATACCCAATATCTAGGCGAGCATCTGACCAAATAATTGCTAATGTCTGCTTGCTCGCTTCACACGAAATTAGAGGATGAAGCTCTGTCAGGCGTTGATACATTATACTCGCGCTCGCAAGTCGCTCATCTCTTCTGCCCGTACTCTGAGCTGTTTCTACTGCTAAGTCAAAAGACTTTTGTTGGATATCTCGTATTTCCAGCTCTACTTGAGAAGTTGTATGTAAGTTAGTCAGAGCTTGGTTATCGACTGGGATTTGAGGAATAGGGCATGGATTCTGAGGATGTGCAACCTCTGGGATAGCTTCTATTGGCCTCATTTCCAATTCATTAGCTTTTACTGGCTTTGTCTCCAATTCAGTTGATTGAGTTGATTGGCACGCACAAATTGATACCATTATCAGTGTTAGACCTAACTTCCAAATATGATATTTAGCTGCTTGGAAAAAACTATGACTCTCGTTTATTAAAAATGGTTTAAAAATTATCTCTGTGTAATGGCTATTGTTGTCTTTGTATAACGATCCCATATTCCGATCTGCTCCTTTGTTGTCAAATTTTAGCTGCCACTGCTTCAGGTGATCTATCTGGAGTGAAAAATGCTCAATTAAAACGGTATTAAACGAATTGCTTCATCAAATTTCCGTTGCTCTATAAGTTGTAGAAAAGTATCAAATAACTTAAACCCAGCAGCTCGATCGAATTCTGTAGCAAGCAAGCCGGGATTGTTGAAGTAGACTTCCTTTAGTGTCCGCGAGCCAAGCAACCGCTCTAGACTAACAACTACTCTTACTTGATCTTTATACCCTCCTGCATCATCCCAAGGGCGTCCCGAAGCCCGGACTGCTTGCATAGCAAGACGTTGAGTAAGACCTTCCATAAGATTTGGGCCCAATGTAGTAGTTAAATTTCGATGTTGATTGATGTGCAACATTTCATGAACCATTGTTTTTAGTATCGTCATATCGTCTGTATTCAAATCAGAATTGATGAATAGCCTACCATTAGTTACGAGACCATACAAATTGCCGTATTGCTGTTTAGCTTTTCCTGATGGCCAATTATTTGCTCTATCCATTGCATCCAGAATGCCTTTACTGTCAGTCACCTGTAGTACACCAGGCTGAATCAATTTATCAGCATCCTCACCATAAAATACCCGCAGTATGGATAGTGCTGATCTCCATATAGCCTCAAATCTGCTAATCGTACTAGGGCTACTTGCATTAAGATAGCCATCTCCATTAATCACCTTCTGAGACTCAAGCTCTTTGTAAATATCAGTTGGGAGCCAAAAAGTCTTGTCTTCAGAAGCATTTTTAGATGCAGCATCTTTAAAAATCACAGTCGGCAACTGCCAAATATCATCACTCGGCTTCGGAGGCTTCATCAAATCCGGTGGCACATCTTGTTTCGGCGCCTTATTCAACCGCGGCGCTTCCCCAAATGAGGGCAAATTATTCGTCTGGGTCTGTGTTCCTTCTGGGTCAAATGACCCCCTCGTTACCTCCGATTCACTCGGCGCATACTTGCCATCTTCCCAACTAGACTTCGACCAACTTTCACTCCAACTATTCCTTCCATCATCCCATACTGTCCCGCTGCGAGTCCAACTCCAACTGCTGCCATTACTCGTCGAGACACCCCCTTTCGTCACCGATTCCGAGTCGTAAGCGCTCACAGTCTCCGTCCAACTGTAACCTCCCTTAAAGTAAGACTTGCTGTAACTCTCACTCCAGCTAGAATACTTGGACACCGAACTAGCTACGCCGTTACTATCGTAAGTGCTTTCGCTCGACCATTTCTCGTAACTCGAACTGCCATTTTCTGTTTTTTGGCCATCTTTATAAGTTGTAACTGTCTGTGAATTTCTCGTGGTTGAGGTGTCGCTACTGTTAGATGAGGTGGAATTGTTGCCCGAGGTGCTGCTGTTACTTTTGCTAGCGGTTATAGTCGATTCGTCGCTGTTGCTTTGAGTAGTATAAGTATCAGCCTTATACTCGCTCTCCCACTGAGCATGATTTTCTGAATAATTTTCTTGCTCGGAATTAGAACTAACTTTACCCGAACTGTTGCTGCTCGAAGAGTTCGACTTGCTGACAGAATAAGTATCTCGATTGTGGCTGCTAGTTGACGGCCCGTTTGTGTAGTTTTGGGTATCATTGGTCTGAGTTACCGAGTAATTATTACCTCGATTGTTTTGCCAATATGATGGGCCGTTGCTGCCCGAAGTTTCCAGAGACTGATTGACGGTATATGTGTCTCTGTTGCTGGTATTTTTTGACTTGCCGTCATCGTAACTGCTGTTAGAGTTACTTTACTATTTGGTTCTGAATAAACATCCAATAACTCATCGAGATTTACTGAGGTTTTTATCATCAAATACCCAAATGCAAAATAAAGAATTCACCCTCAATTACCTGATTAGCATAATTGAGCAAAATCCGCAGTTTTTCAAGGAGCAAGTCTCGCTCAACTTCGATAGTGTAAACTTTGGGTGGAGTTGAAACCTTTCTGTCATTTTTTATAATTATCCCCCCATCAAGCTGAAATCTCTCAGGAGCTTTTGAAAATAAGCGATACCATGAATCGATTACGTGATAAAACATTTCCCCATCTTCTTGGTGAATAATTGTAATACCGTAAAGCGATAATCCCTTTGTTTTCTTTTTATAGGGAAGTGAAAGATGAGTACACGGTATCCACATTAAGGTATCATTCATGTACCGCATTATGTCATCGTGGATACTAACTTCAAACTCCTTTTCATAATAATTCATGCACTTTGCATAACTGACTTCTCCTTCTCTTAAGCAAAAAAATCTATGTTCTAGCGCCATATTTCAACAACCCTCTTTATTCTCTTAACACTTAATTCAATCAGCGGCCAGACCAAACTTCTCCAATCGTAACTGCTGTTAGAGTTACTTTACTATTTGGTTCTGAATAAACATCCAATAACTCATCGAGATTTACTGAGATTTTTATCATCAAATACCCAAATGCAAAATAAAGAATTCACCCTCAATTACCTGATTAGCATAATTGAGTAAAATCCGAAGCTTTTCAAGGAGCAAGTCTCGCTCAACTTCGATAGTGTGAACTTTTGGTGGACTAGAAACCGTTCTGTCAGCTTCTATAATTATTCCTCCATCAAGCTGAAATTTCTCAGGAGCTTTTGAAAATAAGCGATACCATGACTCGATCACATGATAAAACATTTCAACACCTTCTTGATTAATAATTGTATCACCGTAAAGCATTAATCCGTGAGCCTTCCTTCTATGTCTAACTGAAAGATGAGTACATGGTATCCACATTAGGGTATCATTCATGTAGCGCATTACATCATCGTGGATACTGACTTCAAACTTAATTTTGAAGTATTTCATGTACTCTGCATAACTCACTTCTCCTTCTCTTAAGCAGAAAAATCTATGTTCTAGCGCCATATTTCAACAACCCTCTTTATTCTCTTAACACTTGATTCAATCAGCGGCGAGGCCAAACTTTTCCAAAAGATATTATACCATATTCTCCTTGACCTAAATCTACTAAATCTATGTATCTATCTCCCAGTTCGTACCTAGAAACATTTGAGGTAGCTCCACTTATTCGGCGTATTTCGGTTCTATTATTATTCAGAACTACTTGTTTAAACTTCTCTGCTAGGTCAATATATTCCTGCACATTCGCTGCCTCTACTTCCGTACCATGATCCCTAAAATGGTTTTTTACAGAATTTTCTGCTGTAGTGGAACCACCTTGATGCCATGAACGAGTATCGATATACTCATACGCTGGATTCAAAAATTCTTCCAAGTCCCCTTCTGGAACATCATCCCAAGGATTATGACCGGAATTACTTTGAAGAACCTGAACAATCAGATTAGATAGATCCTGAGCGCTAACTCCCACTAAGCTGATCCCATGTGCTAGCGCTCCCAATCCTGCAGCAACCAGTGCGGGGTTTCCAGTTAAACCACCTCCAATACTACCACCAGTTCCCAACAAAATTTCCGCTATTCCTTGCAAAATTCCGATTAAATCAGCAGCACCTCTTCCTAACTGAGCTGCTTTACTCTTTTGTAAGAGTTTTTCCAGTTTGTCTCGTGCTTGTGCTCCTCCTGGTATCAGAAGGTCAGTGAAAGGTTGAAGTAAAGCCCCATTATTCTTGAGATAGTAGTAAAGAAGTGCGCCTAAAAATTCTAGAACAGCTTGCTTGCCTTGTTGAGATAGCTCTAACAACCTTTGGATAAATCTACGCAATTTGGCCAAAAATTTGTCCCAAGGGCTTTCGTTTTTAGGGCTACTTGCATTAAAATAGCCATCTCCATTAATCACTTTCTGAGACGTAAGCTCTTTGTAAATATCAGTTGGGAGCCAAAAAGTCTTATCTTCTGAAGCATTTTTAGATGCACCATCTTTAAAAATCACAGTCGGCAACTGCCAAATATCATCACTCGGCTTCGGAGGCTTCACTAAATCCGGTGGCACCTGTTGTTTCGGCGCCTTATTCAACCGCGGCGCTTCCCCAAATGAGGGCAAATTATTCGTCTGGGTCTGTGTTCCTTCTGGGTCAAATGACCCCCTCGTTACCTCATATTCACCCGGCAAATACTCGCCATCTTCCCAACTAGACTTCGACCAACTTTCACTCCAACTATTCCTTCCATCATCCCATACTGTCCCGCTGCGAGTCCAACTCCAACTGCTGCCATTACTCGTCGAGACACCCCCTTTCGTCACCGATTCCGAGTCGTAACCGCTCACAGTCTCCGTCCAACTGTAACCTCCCTTAAAGTAAGACTTGCTGTAACTCTCACTCCAGCTAGAATACTTGGACACCGAACTAGCTACGCCGTTACTATCGTAAGTGCTTTCGCTCGACCATTTCTCGTAACTCGAACTGCCATTTTCTGTTTTTTGGCCATCTTTATAAGTTGTAACTGTCTGTGAATTTCTCGTGGTTGAGGTGTCGCTACTGTTAGATGAGGTGGAATTGTTGCCCTCGGTGCTGCTGTTACTTTTGGTAGCGGTTATAGTCGATTCGTCACTGTTACTTTGAGTAGTATAAGTATCAGCCTTATACTCGCTCTCCCACTGAGCATGATTTTCTGAATAATTTTCATGCTCGGAATTAGAACTGACTTTGCCCTCACTGTTGCTGCTGGAAGAATTCGACTTGCTGACAGAATAAGTATCCCGATTGTGGCTGCTAGTTGACGGCCCGTTTTTGTAACTTTGCGTATCATTCCCTTGACTTACAGAATAATTGTTATTGCGGTTGTTGTGCCAGTATGAGGGGCCGTTGCTGCTGTTGGTTTCTTGAGATTGATTGACGGTGTAAGTGGATTGATTGCTGGTATTTTTTGACTGGCCGTCATCGTAACTGCTGTTGGTATTACTATTGGCTTCCGCATAAACATCGCGGCTGTTACTGCCGACGGTTTTGCCGTCAGTTGTAGTATTTTCCCAGGTGGAATTGATAACTGAATAGTTGTCGCTGCTGTTGTTATATTTAGAGAAACCGCTGCTACTGCTACTCTCATAATTAGACTGATTTACTTGGCTTTCTTCTCCGCTGTGAGTGTTGAGGGAACTGTTGTTATTGCTGCTATTCGTCCAATCGGCTTTTCCTTGAATTTGAGTTAAACTGTTGTTGAGAGAACTTCCGGTGCTGCTAGTATAGTGAGTGTTTGAAGTTGATTTTGAACCCCAATCATCTTGGCGGTTGCCGTTATTAATTGCATAGTCGGTTCCGTATTGACTGTCTGATTGGGAAAAACTGTTTCGGTAACTGTCGGCAGTGGTGTTTGTAGTTTGTTCAGGACTGGTATAATTGGTAGAATAGCGGGATTGTTGAAGAGATGAGCTTTGGTCGTTGCGAGTGCCTTCGTATTTGACTCGGCTGTAGTTTTGCTGCGATTGATTTTTGTTTTCTACTGAGTTTTGGGAAAAGTTTTTGCTGGTGTAGGTAGCAGCATTGGTGCTGGAATCGCTGGTGTATTCGTTAAAAGAGTTGCTCTTGCTGTTGGTGTTGACGGCGTTTTGATCCCAGCTTGATTCGGTGTTTGAAAAATGGCTATTGGTTTGAGAGTTGGTGATGGTTGTGCCGTCATAGTTGTTGCTAGTGGTGGTTGTGTTTTGGGGTAATTCTGTGGTGTAGGAGCTGGTGCCTTCGTTGTAGTCTCCGGTTGAGGTGCTGGTGGTTTTTGGTGTGTTGGCTGGAGGGTTGGTTGCGGTTGCTCTTTCTGAGGGTTTGGCTGCGGTATTGTTGGGTGAGTTGCTGGTATTTGCATCGGCATTAATTAGGGTTTTTGTCAAGTGTTTGGTGGCGGCTAATACTGGTATTGTGGGGATTGTTTCGGTGGCGGTAGCAATTGCTAATTGGGGATTTAAGATTCCGTATCCTGTTCTTTCGTCCCATCCTGGTACGTCGATGTCGCTGGCTGTTTTTAGGAGGATGTTTTTGATTTGTTGGCGGTTCAGTGATGGGTTGGTTTCCCATATTGGGGAGATGGTGTTTGTGACGAAGGCTGCTGCTATTGATGTGCCTTGTTTTGTTTGGGTTGTTGATTGTTCTGCTGTTTTTAGAGTGTTTGTTGGTGCTAGGATATCTAAGCCGAATCCGTAGCTGGAGTAGGCGCTTCGGTTGTTGTTGTCGGATGCTCCGACTGTGATGATGTTGTCGAATTCTGTGGAGGCTTGTCCGAGGGCAGAGAGGAGAGTTCCTTCATTACCGGCCGCTGCTACAATCAGGATGTTGTTTTCCTGGGCGTATTTAAGTGCTGATTTTTCTTCTGGTGTGAGTTGGTGGCGTGTGGTTTGTGTGCCGTCGGGATTGATTTGGGTTAAGTCGAAGCTGAGGTTGACGACGGCGTTGGCTTGTTTTGAGGCAATGGCTGCGTCTACAAATTCTATCAGGGATTGATGCCAGTTGCCGCTGCCAGTTGCTCGTCCTAACCAAATCGGAGTCGATTTTTTGGTGGCGTTTTGATTGTCTGTGGCGGCGATAATTTCTAAAATTGTGTCGCCGTGTTGGTTTCCTTGGTTTGGTTGGAGTAGGGGATTGTTGTCGCCCTCGATTAAGTCTTTGCCGAGGAAGATTTGGCTGTAGTTGATGTTGGGATTGTTGGCGACAAAGCCGGTGTCGATGATTCCGATTAATGGTTGATTTTGTTGGGGGAGGTTGGGGGTTATTTCTGGTTGGGTTTTTGTGTCGGTGATTGTGTATTCGTTGATGGTTGTTTCGGAATCGCTGTCAGTGGCAGTTGCGATTTCGGAGTCAGCGATGATATTTTGTGAATTGTCTGGCTGATTGTTTTCCTCGGATGGTATTTCGGGAGTAATGGCGATGTTTTCGGAGTCGAAGTCGGGGTTTACATATTCATCGATGGTTGTTGGAGGCTGATTGTCGCTGTCGGCGGTGATATTTTCCCATTGTTGTGAGTGATGATTTTCAGTGACGGCAATTTCGGGAATAATAGTTTGGGCGTCGGTAACTATATATTCTGATGCGGATGGTTGATGATTTTGGCTGGATTCTGTTTCGGGAATGTGAGGAAGTTGTTGGGCGAATATGCTGTTGAGAGTTTCCCACAGTTGGGAAATTTCTTCGGGAGAAATTAGCGGGAAATTTTCAGCAGTTTCGCTGGCAATTTCGGGGGTATCGATAAGAGTTGGGGAGATGTTTTCAATTTCCCCAGTGAGAATGTCTGTGGATTCTGCGGGTATTGCCGGTATTTCTGGTTTGTCTGGTTGGAAAAAGACGGGTGTTTCGATTTTGTCACCTGTGATGAAGTCGATTTCTGTCTCAACAGGATTTGTTGGGAAATTGGGAATTTCGGAAACAGTCGGGTTTTGAGTTTCTGTCGCTGGGGAATTTTCGGTTGTTGTTTCAGTCGAATTAGTCTGGGAATTGGGGATTTCGGAAACAGTCGGATTTTTGTCTTCTACTGCGGGAGAATTTTCGATTTCTGTCTCAGCCGAAGTCGTCTCGGAATTGGGAATTTCCGAAACAGTCGGATTTTTCTCTTCAAC